>JBJFFW010000229.1:0-13823 GCA_051892075.1 Lachnospirales bacterium | reverse complement strand
ATCAGACAGACTACTATGTGAGAGGCACCTTTACAAGATATAATCTTGATTTTGCTAAAGATGTTATGCACATGGCTGATTTAGGCTTTAAGCAGATTTCTGTTGAGCCTGTTGTATCTGACCCTTGTGAGGATTATTCCATAAGAGAAGAAGATTTGCCACAGATTTTTGAAGAATATGAAAATCTTGCAAAGGAAATTATTGAATACAGAAAAAATGGTAAGTTTTTTAATTTCTTCCATTTTATGATTGATTTAACAGGTGGGCCTTGTGTTACTAAAAGATTAGTAGGCTGTGGCTCAGGTACAGAATACCTTGCTGTTACTCCTACGGGGGATTTATATCCTTGTCATCAGTTTGTAGGCAGGGAAGAATTTAAAATGGGCAGTGTTGACACAGGTGTTACTAATAATGACATTAGAAAGAAATTTGAATCCTGTAATGTTTACAGTAAACCTGCCTGTAAAAAGTGCTGGGCTAAGTTTTATTGCAGTGGTGGCTGTGTTGCCAATTCTTTTAATACTCATGGTGATTTAATTTCACCTTATGAAATAGGATGTGAAATGCAGAAAAAAAGAATTGAATGTGCCATTATGATTAAGGCTATGGAAGAATAATTTTTTGTAAATTTTTGTTGACATTAGCTCATATTTAATATAAAATCTAATATTGCAGAGTGTTTATTTAAGTATGTTATTTTCAGACATATACAATTTTTTTAAGGAGGAAAACACAAATGAAAGGAAAGAGTTTTTTAATTCTTTTATTGGTTGTTGTTATCGGAATTGGTCTTGCAGCAGTTTCATTTCGTGGTGTAAAGAGAGTTCAAAATACCGGTTACACTTATGATATTTCTGCTGATGGTCAGCTTAATTTAGACGAAAACGGACAACCTCAAATTAAAGAAGTAACAGAAGATGTTACTGTTGAACCGGGCAGATTTGATAGCGGCAGACCTGTTCGTTACGGTAGTTACAGAAATATTAAGCAGGGTCTTGACCTTAAGGGCGGTGTATACATTGTATACGAAGCTAAGGACACAGAGGGCAATGTATTTAACCCATCTGATGAACAGATGAGTGCTGCTATTTCTATGCTCCAGCAGAGAGTTGATGATAAGGGTTATTTTGATGCTGAAGTATCTCAGGAAGGTGCTAACAGAATTAGAGTTGAAATTCCTGGTGTAACTGATGCTCAGGCTACTGCTGAGGAAATCGGTGAGGCTGCTCACCTTACTTTCAGAGATGAAGAAGGTAATGTACTTGTAGACGGTGCTAATGTTACTAATGCTACTAAGCAGGTTCAAAATGGTGAAGTAGTTGTTTCTCTTGAGTTTGATTCAGAAGGTAAGTCTGCCTTTGCTTCTGCTACTCAGAACAATGTTGGTAAGCAGATTGGTATTTATATGGACGAAAGTGCAATTAGTATGCCTAGAGTAAATCAGGCTATTACTGATGGCAGAGCTGTTATTCAGGGTGATTTTACTGCTGAAGAAGCTGATGACCTTGCTGCTAAGATTAGAGCCGGTTCTCTACCATTTAACTTAAATATTCTTGAATACAATGCCGTTGGTGCAAGACTTGGTGCTGATTCTTTATCTACAAGTGTTAAGGCTGGTCTTGTTGGTATTGCCATTGTGCTTTTATTTATGCTTATTGTTTACAGAATTCCTGGTGTTGCAGCAGATATTGCTCTTTGTATTTATACTGCTCTTTTAGTTGTAGTAATGAGTTTACTTGGTACTACTCTTACTTTACCGGGTCTTGCAGGTATTATACTTTCAATAGGTATGGCAGTTGATGCTAATGTTATTATCTTTGCAAGAATTAAAGAAGAAATTAATAATGGCAGAGCTGTTAAGGCTGCTATTAAAAATGGTTTTGCTAAGGCTTTATCAGCTATCTTAGATGGTAATATTACTACTTTAATTTCTTGTGTGGTTTTATATTGGTTAGGTACCGGTCCTGTTAAGGGCTTTGCTATGACTCTTTTCTTAGGTATTGTTTTATCTATGTTTACAGCCTTAGTTGTAACTAGAATTATTATAAATGCTTTATATGGTATCGGTATTAAAAACAGCAAGCTCTATGGCGGAAAGTAAGGAGGATTTATGTTATGCAGATAGTTAAGAATAGATTTATATTTATCGGAATTTCACTTATTCTTATTATTGGCGGCATTGCCTCTATGGTTATTAATTCTGTCAGAGGAAATGGTGCGTTTAATTTAGATATTCAGTTTACAGGCGGTGTTTCCATTCAGGCTAATGTTGGAAATGATGTTACTGCTGATGATATTAACAGTCTTGTTGAAGAAACTGTTGGTGCTAAGCCTAGTCAGACTCAGATGGTTCCTATTGATGACAGCCAGTCTGTTATTTTAAAGTTTAAGGAATTAACTAATGAAAATACTTCAGCTTTACAGGATAAGATGATTGAAGCTTATGGTATTACTGAAGAAGATTTTACTGTTCAGAATGTTAGTGCTACTATTAGTTCTGAAATGTTAAGAGATTCTATTTTATCTGTTGTTGTTGCTTGTATCGCTATGCTTATTTATGTAAGTATCAGATTTAAGGATGTTAAGAAAGGTTCAAGTGCTATTATTGCCCTTTGCCATGATGCCCTTATTGTACTTGGCAGCTATGCTTTATTTAGAATTCCTCTTAATAACAACTTTATTGCGGCTATTCTTACTGTACTTGGTTATTCTATTAATGCTACTATCGTTATTTTCGATAGAGTTAGAGAAAATACCCGTTCAGTTGGCAGAAAGAACTATGAGGAACTTGTTAACCTTTCTGTTAAGCAGACTATGAGCCGTTCTATATTTACTTCTTTAACTACATTTATTACTGTTGCTGCTCTTTATGTGTTCGGTGTTGATTCTATCAGACAGTTTGCACTTCCTATTGCAGTAGGTATTATTTGTGGTACTTATTCTTCAATTTGTGTTGCCGGTAATGTTTGGTATCTTTTATCTACTAAAATCGGTAAGAAGAAAAAATAATAATATAAAAATTAGAGCCGGAAAAAAATCCGGCTCTTTTTACTAATTTTTATAATTTATTATATACTTGACCTCTGTTGTCAATGTTTTCAATATTAATAAGTCGATTTTCAAACTTAATCTCGTAAATCGGCATAAGTCAGACCGTCCTTAGCAAGTAATTCTTCAAGTGTAACACTGGTACCATCATTTGTTTTTTCTGCTTCTTCAATCATTTTTAAATCCCATTCATCAGGTTCAACTTCTTCAACATAAGAGGTATTATTAATTAATCGATATAAAGATTTTAGAATATCAACAACAGGCAGCAACTCTGAATCAGGTATATTACTTGCTAAATTATTAATTAATTCTCTATTTGACATATAGCATCACCTCCATATTATTATATAATATTTACAAACCAATATCAAGAAAATTAAACTTAAAATTTATCCTATATACTTATATGTAAAATCCCATTCTTCAATACATTCTTTTATTTTTGATGAAAGTCCTGATGGCACAAAGCCTCTGTTTTTACTTAAATATTCACATATTAAAGATATTAATCTATGAGGATAAATAAGAAGTTCATACAAAATATCCATTTCATTTTGAGTTGGTTTATAATTTTTTGTATAGCTTTTTATAAGTTCCTCTAAACTCATTGAATTTGCCTTAGTATTAAGAGTATAAAAAGCATTTTTTCTTATATATCTTTTAATAAAAAAGGCAGGGTCCTCTAAAAAATGTCTGTATTTTAGATTATCCCAATCTATTATTACACACTTTCCCTTATTATATATTATATTTCCTTCTTTTAGAGAGCTGTGGCAAATTGTTATTTCACTTCCATAGTTTAATTTTTCAAGGTTATTAAAGGATTTTTCTGCCTTTTCCAAAATTTTTGGAATAAATTTAAGTATAAGATGGTCAAATTCTTTATTAGGTGAAAGTCTTTTTTTGGCTTTTTTTAAAGTTAAAATCTGTTTTTTGTAAAGGTTTAAAATATTTGTGTTTAAATTTGCAGCATAAACTGTATCTAAACTTATATTTTTTACCGCCTTTGAAAGACTTCCTATGGTTTCAAGGGCAATAGAGGATTGAATATTACTTAAAATATCCAGTTCACTATTTCCAAAATATTTGCTTAATGTAAAAATTTGTCCCTCATATTCTAAATATGGTTTTCCAGATTTTGTTAAAATAAAGCTGTCAAGTAAATAAAAGCCTGCATTTTCAAGCAAATTTTTTTCTCTGTTTATAATTTCAATTCTTTCTTTAGATGGTCTTGCTACAGAAAGAGAAAAACTTCCTTGAGGTGAATTTATAACAAAATAATATTTGCATTTATATATATTTACGGCATTTATGTTAAATTCCTCTGTGATTTTTCTGATTGTTTTAAACATATTAATCAATCCTTTCTGTAAAATACCAATAAATAAAGCTTTTACAAAAAATTATATGAATGAATATTTATTAATATGATTGACTAAACATAAAAAGTTTGGTATTATATTATGTATAATTATGTTGTATTAATTTAAGGAGGATATTAATTATGAAGAAATTTGCAAAGATTTTATCTGTTATGTTAACAGGTGTTATGTGTCTTGGTGTAGTTGGCTGTGGTGAAGCTAAGACAGAAAATGCTGATGCTACTGATGCTACTGTTACTACTGTTCAAGAAGGTAAGCTTATTTGGGGTACTAATGCAGCTTTTGAGCCTTATGAATATATGGAAGGTAATGATGTTGTGGGTATTGATGCTGATATTGCTAATGCTGTTGCAGCTAAGCTTGGTCTTGAAGCTCAGGTTGAAAATATGGAATTTGATGCTATTATTCCTTCTGTTACTTCAGGTAAGGTTGATATTGGTCTTGCTGGTATGACTGTAAATCCTGAAAGACTTAACAATGTTAACTTCTCTGAGCCTTATGTAGAGGCAGGTCAGGCTATTGTTGTTAAGGAAGGCTCTGATATTAAGAGTGCAGCAGATTTAGCAGGTAAGGTTGTAGGTGTTCAGAGAGGTACTACAGGTGATGAGTATGTTTCTGACGAGGCTAACGGTGTTGGTGTAGCAAGTGTTGAAAGATATGCTAATGGTCCTGATGCAGCTCAGGCTTTAGTAACTGATAAGATTGATGCAGTTGTTATTGATAATGAGCCTGCTAAGAAACTTGCAACTAATGGTCTTGTAAAGCTTGATGAAAACTTAACTTCTGAACAGTATGCCATAGCTGTTGCTAAGGAAAATACTCAGTTACTTGATGAAATTAACAATGCTCTTAAAGAAATGCAGGAAAGCGGAGAATTACAGGCTATTTTAGATAAGTATTTAGCTGAATAAGATTTAAGCAAGAGTTTAACAAGGGTGTGTATAATGCACACCCTTATTTAAAGAGGATATATTATGATGGATATAATTTATAACATAGCCGCTTTTTTTACTTCTGAGGAAAGTGCAGAGTGGTTTGTTAAAGAAATTTACAACAATTTTTTATTAGATGACAGATGGAAATGGCTTATAAATGGTCTTGGAATTACCTTACAGCTTACATTTTTTGCTTTTATATTTGGTTTTTTATTAGGTCTTATAATTGCTATTATAAGAGTAAGTCACGACCAACAGACTATTTCACCAAGAGAAAGCTTTTTACAAAAAATTGGCAGATACATACTTGGATTTTTTAACGGAGTATGCAAACTTTATCTTAACATAATTCAGGGTACACCTACTATTGTTCAGATAATGATTATTTATTTTGTAATCCTTGCAAATTCAACAAATAAAGTGGGAGTTGCAATTTTAGGTTTTAGTATTAATTCAAGTGCTTATGTTGCTGAAATTTTCAGAGGCGGTGTAAACGGTGTTGATAAGGGACAAATGGAGGCAGGCAGAAGTCTTGGCTTTGGTTATATAAGAACTATGGTATTTATTATAATACCACAGGCTTTAAGAAGTTCCTTACCTGCTCTTTGTAATGAACTTGTTGTGCTTTTAAAAGAAACTTCTGTTGCAAGTATGGTTGCCTTACAGGATTTACTTGCTGCTGCAATATTAATTAAGTCCCGTACTTACAATGCTTTTATGCCACTTATTGCTGCTGCAATAATTTATTTTGTAATTGTTTCTATTTTAAGGTCACTTTCTGCTAAACTTGAAAGGAGGTTGAATTCAGGTGAAAGATAATACTCCTTTAATTGAAGTTAAAAATCTTATTAAAGATTATGTTGTTACAAAGGCACTTGATGATGTGTCAATTAATATAAATAAAGGAGAGGTAGTTGTAGTTGTAGGACCTTCAGGTTCAGGAAAATCTACACTTCTTCGTTCTTTAAATCTTTTGGAGATACCAACAGAGGGTGAAATTTATTTTAAAGGTGTGAATATTACAGACCCTAAAAATAATATAAATAAACACAGACAAAAAATGGGTATGGTTTTCCAGCATTTTAATCTTTTTCCTCATATGACTATTATGCGTAATTTAACTATTGCCCCTATGAAACTTCTTAAAAAATCAAAGGAAGATGCTGAAAAGAAAGCTATGGAGCTTTTGGAGAGAGTTGGTCTTGCTGATAGAGCTGATGCTTATCCTAATCAGCTTTCAGGTGGTCAGAAACAGAGAATTGCTATTGTAAGAGCTTTGTGTATGGAGCCTGAAGTTATGCTTTTTGATGAGCCAACATCTGCCCTTGACCCTGAAATGGTTGGAGAGGTTTTAGATGTTATGAAAAATCTTGCCAAAAGAGATATGACAATGGTTGTTGTTACTCACGAAATGGGATTTGCAAAAGAAGTTGGTACAAGAGTTATATTTATGGAAAAAGGAAAAATTGTTGAGGAAAATAAGCCTAAAGAATTTTTTGATAACCCTCAAAGTGACAGATTAAAGGCTTTTCTTAATAATGTACTTTAAAAGGTGTTGACATTTTTTGATTTTCAAGTTAAAATAAGGCTTGTGATAATTGTTTATGATTTTTTAACAATTTAAAATCATATTTCATAAACTATAATTGTATAAAGGCTATGACGGAAAGAGTAGTTATATTATCCCTTTCAGAGAGAAATGTGTAAGGTGTAAGCATTTTAAGTGTGATATGTAATGAAGTGCATTCCTAAGCCCATTAGGTGAGATTTTTTAAAAATTTAGCTTAATGCGTTTGACAGCGTTAATGTTTTAAAGTGTGAGCTTTTTGCTTGCAGAAATAGAGTGGAACCACGATAGCCTCGTCTCTAATATTGAGATGAGGCATTATTTTTTCTATTAAAAAGAGGTATGTATATGAAATTTTTGATTGTAATAGCAATTATATTTGTTGTTATCTGTTTTATTTTAATTCTTGCAAGAGAAGAAGTTAAAACCGTTAAGAAAAAAGACCCTGCCATAAAAAGTACCCTTGAAGTTATTTTATATCCAAGTTTTTGGGCTATGTTTAACCATAGAATTGCTCATAAATTTTATAATGTTCATCTGTATTTTATAGCAAGATTTATTTCTCAGCTTTCCAGATTTCTTACAGGTATTGAAATTCATCCCGGAGCTAAAATAGGAAAGGGAGTTTTTATTGACCATGGTATGGGTGTTGTAATTGGTGAAACCTGCGAAATAGGTGATAATGTACTTATTTATCAGGGAGTTACCCTTGGTGGTACAGGTAAGGACACAGGCAAAAGACACCCGACTATTGGAAGTAATGTTTTAATTGGCACAGGTGCAAAGGTTTTAGGACCTATAGTAGTGGGTTCTAATTCTAAAATTGGTGGTGGCTCTGTTGTGTTAAAAGATGTGCCTGAATGTTCAACTGTTGTTGGTGTTCCCGGCAGAGCTGTTAAAAGGACTAATACTGATTCACCTTCAGATAATCTTGACCAGTTAAGATTACCTGATATTGTTGAAATGGAAATTTCAAAACTTAGAGAAGAAATTGAAGAACTTAAAGCTGAAATTAATAAGGAGGATAAATAAATGAAACTTTATAATACTCTCACAGGAAAAAAGGAAGAATTTGTGCCTTTAGAAGAAGGCAAGGTTAAAATGTATGTTTGTGGACCTACAGTTTATGATTATATTCATATTGGCAATGCAAGACCTTATGTAGTTTTTGACACAGTAAGAAGATATTTTGAATATAAAGGCTATGATGTAAATTATGTCCAAAATTTTACCGATGTAGATGATAAAATTATAAAGAAGGCAAATGAAGAAGGAGTAGATACTACTGTTATTTCAGAAAGATTTATTAAGGAAGCCTTAAAGGACGCAGAGGGACTTAATGTAGAGCCTGCAACAACTAATCCAAAGGTTACAGAAGAAATGGACGGCATTATCGAAATGATTAAGACTCTTATTGATAAGGGTCATGCTTATGAAGTTAATGGCAGTGTATTTTTTGACACTAAGAGCTTTGAGGGTTATGGCAAGCTTTCTAAGAAAAATATTGACGACTTAGAGGCTGGAGCAAGAATTGCCGTTGATGAAACTAAAAAAAGTCCTATGGATTTTGTACTTTGGAAACCTAAAAAAGATGGTGAGCCTTATTGGGAGTCTCCTTGGAGTCAGGGTAGACCGGGTTGGCATATTGAATGTTCTGTAATGGCTAAAAAGTATTTGGGAAATACTATTGATATTCACGCAGGTGGAGAGGATTTGGTTTTCCCTCATCACGAAAATGAAATTGCTCAGTCTGAGTCAGCTAATGATGCACCTTTTGCAAAATATTGGCTTCACAATGGCTTTATAAATGTAGATAATGTTAAAATGAGTAAATCCCTTGGAAATTTCTTTACTTTAAGAGATATTATTGAAAGTGTGCCTTATGATGTTGTAAGATTTTTCATTTTAAGCGGTCATTACAGAAGACCTATTAATTTTTCAAGAGACCTTATGGACGCAGCTAAAAACGGTCTTGATAGAATTAAAAATGCTTATAAAAATCTTCTTTTCCTTGAAAATAACCTTACAGGTGAAATGACAGAGGAAGAAAAGAAATTATCTAATGAAGCAGATAAATTCAGAGTACAGTTTGAAACTGCTATGGACGATGATTTTAACACTGCTGATGCTATAACTGCTATTTTTGAAATTTCAAAATTTGCAAATGTAAACTGCAACGACAAGTCAAGTAAGGCTTTTGTAACAGATATTAGAGAAAAAATGCTTACTCTTTGCAATATTTTAGGTATCAAGCCTTATGATGATAATAATGATAGTAAAATTTCACCTGAAGAAATTGAAGAATTAATTTCTAAAAGAGCTGAGGCTAAAAAAGCTAAAAACTTTGCTTTAGCTGATGAAATTAGAGCTGAACTTTTAGATAAAGGCGTTGTTATTGAAGATACAAGAGCCGGTGTAAGATGGAATTACAAGTAGGATAGTAATATGGAATTTTTTAAAAATCAAGATGTAAACCCTGATGAGCTTGCTCCTTTAATTCTTGCTTATATTGGAGATTGTGTATATGAACTTCTTGTAAGAGATTATGTTATATCTCTTGGCAACAGACCTATGAATCATATTAATTCTATGTCCAGAGCTTTAGTTAATGCAGGAAGTCAGTCTGATATGTATGATATAATTAAGGATAGCTTAAATGAGAAGGAAATTTCCGTCTACAAAAGAGGAAGAAATGCAAAATCTCACACTAAAGCTAAAAATCAAACTGTTTTAAATTATAGGAGAGCCACAGGTATTGAGGCGCTTTTTGGATATTTGTATTTAAAAGGTGAGTATGAAAGACTTTCATTCTTATTTGACCTTGGAAGAAAAGGATTGGAGAAATTAAAAAATGAGAAAAACTGATAACAGACGCTCAAAACTTAAAAATACTAAGAGAGATTTTAAAAAGGATAATAAGTTTAATAAAAAATATGAGGATAATTCTGCCTTTGAGGAGGGTTTACAGCTTGAGGGCAGAAATCCTGTAATGGAGGCTTTAAACCACAATAAGCCTATTGATAAAATTATTGTTAAAAAAGGCGGTATTGAAGGCACTTTAAAGGTTATTGTTGCTAAGGCAAGGGAAAAAGGAATTATTGTTCAGGAAGTTGATAAAGAAAAAATGGCTTTAATTTCAAGAAGTAACAACAATCAAGGTGTTATTGCTATTTGTCCTGCCTATGAATATTGTGATGTTTCTGATATTATTAAAATTGCAAGAAACAAAGGTGAGGACCCTTTTATTATTATTTGTGATGAAATTACCGACCCTCATAACCTTGGTGCTATTATTAGAACTGCTGATTGTTGTGGTGCTCATGGTGTTATTATTCCAAAAAGGAGAGCTGTAGGCTTAACTGCCGTTGTTAGTAAAACCAGTGCCGGTGCTGCTGAATTTGTGCCTGTTGCAAGAGTTACAAATATTGCAAGAGCTATTGACGAGCTTAAAAAAGAAAATATTTGGGTTTATTGTACTGATATGGGCAGCAAGGAATATTTTAATTGTGACTTAAAGGGAGCTTGTGCCATTGTTATTGGTAATGAGGGCAGTGGTGTAAGTAAGCTAATTAAGGATAAGTGCGATTTATCTGTTGGTATTCCTATGTATGGTCATATTGACTCTCTTAATGCCAGCGTTTCAGCAGGCCTTGTTATGTACGAAGTTGTAAGACAGAGAAAGTTTAGGAATTAACTATGAAAAAAGAGTATCTTTTGGTTGATGGCTATAATATTATTTTTGCTTGGGATGAACTTAGAAAACTCTCAGAACAAAGTATTGATGCTGCAAGGGATAGGCTTATTAATATGCTCTGTAATTATCAGGGTGTTAAAAAAATGGAGCTTATTCTTGTTTTTGATGCTTATAAGGTTTCGGGAGGTACAGGCAGTATTACAAAAGAGGGTAATATTTATGTTGTTTATACTAAAGAGGCGGAAACAGCCGATGCTTATATAGAAAGAACTACTCACGAGCTTAGAAAAAATCATTATGTCAAGGTTGCCACAAGTGATGGTCTTGAACAGGTTATAATTATGTCAAGTGGTGCTTTAAGAATGAGTGCCAGAGATTTGTATGAAGATGTTAAAAGTATTAATAGAGGAATTACTGAATTTATCCACACTTCAAAGCCTGTTAAAAACAATATGCTTGTTGACAACCTTGATGATGAAACTGCTGATTTTTTAGACAAGCTACGCTATAAAAAGTAGGTGAATTAATGGGTGATAATAAATATAAGGATTTATCTGATGAGGAAATTATATCTTTAGTACATAATGAAAATGACCTTGATGCCCAAGATTATATTATTAATAAATATAAGCCTTTGGTTATTGCCAAAGCAAGAAGTTATTTTATTTTAGGTGCTGACAGAGAGGATATAATTCAAGAGGGTATGATTGGTCTTTATAAAGCCATAAGGGATTTTAGCTCTAAAAAACAGACAGGCTTTTATTCTTTTGCAGAGCTTTGTATTCTTCGTCAGATTATTACAGCTATTAAAATGGCTAATAGAAAAAAACATATTCCTCTTAATTCTTATTTATCCCTTAACCGTTCTGTTTATGATGAAGATGATGATTGTACTTATATTGAGCTTTTAAGCTATGATATAAAAAGCAATCCCGAAACTATGGTTATTGGAAATGAAAATAAAAAAGCTATTGAAAAATCTATTGCCTTATCTTTGAGTAAACTTGAAAGACAGGTTTTAAATCTTTATTTAAAGGGCAAAAGCTATGTAGAAATTGCTAAAATTATTAATAGAGATGAAAAAAGTATAGATAATGCTTTGCAGAGAATTAAGAAAAAAGTTGAAAAAATTGTAAAAGATAAAAATTAAGTACCTGTTCTTTTGAGCAGGTATTTTCTTAGGTAATAAATAATAGGTAAATGTAGGGGCGAACAGTGTTCGCCCAAAAAAAAGGAGAAAAATTATGTCAAAATGGCTTATTAAAAAAAGAATAAAAAATATTGAACAAATATCAAATATATTAGGTGTCCATAAGCCATTGGCTTATTCTCTTGCACTAAAGGGTATTAAATCAAAAAAAGAAGCAGAGGAATTTATAAATTCAATTAATTCTGATTTTGAGGATATTAAAAATTTAAAAGATGTAACCCTAGCCTTTGATATTATAATAGAAGAAATCAAAAAAGACACTCAAATTTGTGTTTATGGTGATTATGATGCTGATGGTGTTTTAAGTACAACAATTTTATCTAAAGCCCTTGCCTATCTTGGTGCAAATGTTACATATTTTATACCCGACAGAGTAGAAGACGGCTATGGTCTTAGTAATTCTTCTGTTGTAAATATTTATGAAAGAGGAGTCGGACTTATTATAACCTGTGATAACGGTATTGCAAGTTTAGATGAAATAACTCTAGCCAATAAACTTGGTATGAAAGTTATTGTACTTGACCACCACGAGCCAAAATTTACTGAAACTGACGGTGTTAAAACTCAAATTTTACCAAGTGCTGAAGCAGTAATAGATGCTAAAATTGAAAATTGTGGCTATAGTTTTTCTTTAATGTGTGCCGGTGGCTTATGTTACAGATTTTCAAAGGGACTTTTTGAATATATGAATGAGGATTTTTCTCCTCTTGATGATGAACTTTTAACCTTTGCAGGTATTGCCACAATTTGTGATGTAGTGGACCTTGTTGGAGAAAACAGAGTAATAGCTCAAAAGGCTTTAAAACTAATTAATACTTCCGTTTCTAATGTAGGACTTGATGCCTTAATTAAAATTAAAAATCTTGAAACAATAACTTCCTATCACATAGGTTTTATTATTGGACCTTGTATAAATGCCAGTGGCAGACTAGATTCAGCAGCTATTGCAGTAGATTTATTTTTAACTGAAAATATGGCTAATGCCCTTGAAAAGGCAAGAACTTTAAGTGATATTAATGATGAAAGAAAAGATTTAACACAAAAAGGTGTAGATATGGTTTTATCTGAAATTGGCGAAAAACCAAAGGATAAAATTTTAGTTATTTACAACGAAACTATCCACGAAAGTATAGCAGGTATTATTGCAGGCAGAGTAAGAGAAGCCTACAACCGTCCTGCAATTATTCTTACAAATGCTAAAGAGGGTTTAAAAGGTTCTGCCCGTTCTATTGAAAAATACGATATCTTCAAAGGTCTTTATGAAAATAGCTCCTATCTTACAACCTTTGGAGGACATACTATGGCAGCAGGACTTTCCCTTAAAAAGGAAAATCTTGAAAAATTCAGAGAGTCTATAAATAAAAGCTGTAAACTTAATGAAGATGATTTAGTTGAAACCATAAGGATAGTAGGTCAGCTTAATCTTGAGGATATTACAGAGGAGGCAGTAGATGAGCTTAGCTGTCTTTCACCTTTTGGAAAGGCTAATGAAACTCCTGTTTACGGCGTAATTGGAGTTCAGGTTGTGTCTTTAAGATTTATTGGTTCAGAGGGACAGTATGTAAAAACAGTTTTAAGAGATAGTAAAGGTTATGAAGTTTCAGCTATAGATTTTAATAATTATGACAAATGGATTAGTATTATAAAAGATGAAGGATATACTGTAGAAACGGCACAAATGGCAAAACCATATATAGATTTGGTCTTTAATCTTGATATAAATGAGTATAACGGCTATAGAAATCCACAAATTAGAATAAAAGATATAAGAAAACACTAAATTTTTGAAAAAAATTGTTGACAAGAGTGAAAAACTGTGGTAATATATCATCTGTTGCGAATGAAGTACAAAAAACAAGAACAAAAAAATAATTTAAAAAAATAAAAAAAGTTCTTGACAAATGACTGAATTCGTGATATTATACAAAAGTTGCTGATGACGAAACGAAAAATGTCGAAAAGAAAATTTTTAAAAAACTTTAAA
>JBJFFW010000228.1:0-3063 GCA_051892075.1 Lachnospirales bacterium | reverse complement strand
TTTTCACGATTGATTATATAAATCAATGCTTTTTTACTTAGTGCCTTTTCCCTCTGTTCCTTACTGCCAAGAACTATAGAGTATGTAAGGTCTTTTAAATGCTCCCACTTTTCAATTTCCTTTCGCCAAGTATCTTCAGCTACTCGTTTTGGTGCAATTACAAGGACCTTTGATATTTCAAAGTAATCAAAAGCAAGTTCCCACAAAGCCGTCAGAGTGATAACACTTTTGCCACAGCCCATATCAAGCAGTAACCCTGCACAAGGGTGGTCGATTATAAATTGTGTTGCATACCTCTGATAACTATGTGGCTCGTATTTCATCAATCACCCCTCCAATCATCTGTGTATTGTCAATGACATAAACCTTAAAGCCTAACTTCCTAAGCTGTTCTATTCTTCTTGTCTGTATCGGTCTTGGCTTTTTACCTTTAGCCTTTAGCTCTGCAAAAGCTATCTTGCCATTTGGCATCAATATTACTCTGTCGGGTACTCCCACAAATCCCGGTGATGTAAACTTTAATGCCAAACCACCGGCACTCTTTACCCTCATCATAAGTTTTCGTTCTATATCCTTTTCAAGCATAATTTCACCTCACATTCTCTAAAAGAGTTTTTGACTTCGTCAAAAATCAAACCTGCGGTTTGCCCGGATTGCTTTTTTCCGGCTCACAACTGGTGCAGGTCGTGAAGGTCTATACATAAACCTCTCTATATAAATATTTTTTATAATTTTTCTGCCCTAAAGGGGGTTTTATACTAAGACCTTCACGACCTGCACACATAAGACTAAAGCTCCTCTTCAACAAGCCTTAATCCAAGTAACATAATGCCTGCTCTTGTCTTTTTCTTTTTTATTCCACGCTGTTCAAGTGCGTTGTAAAACTCAGTTGTACTCCTTGTAAACTCACCTGTCCTAGCACAAAAGGCTCGATATGCTTGATAAACCATACCAGACTTTGCCTCCAAACCTTCTCCCAACTCACAGCAGTCCTCAAAGAAATGTGTTAGCCAATCATTATCATGCTTATACATATTAACCGCATCACTCACAGCCTTTGGAATATTAGGTTTAAACCCATTTTTGATGATTTTCTCTGCACCCTCAATAAGCCATTTAAGAATATACTCCCCTGCATTCTCAACAAGATAATCGGCATAGTTTTTCACATCTTTTTTAGCTTTAATCTTGGCATTAAAAGGAATAACAATAAGCCTTCTCCATATACCCTCGTCCATAGCTCCTACCCTTGGAAGATGATTAGTGTATAACAGCACAGTATGGCTGGGTGTAAAATGAAACGGGTCTTTATATTTCTTTTCTGCTGATATTTCATCAGTAGAGCAAAGCTGCTTTACCATTGATGTATTTAATCTCATACCTTCCTCAAGCTCTGCCGCAATAAGAAGTCTTTTGCCTTTTGCCTCGGCAAGCTCAGGCTTTACATTTCTCTTGCAACCAACAGTTAAAGCATCAGCTGATATTGTTCCACCATAGCTGCCAATAGTTTTTAATATTGCATTGCCAAAGGTAGACTTGCCATTTCCACCGTCACCATAAGCTATCATCATAGCCTCTATGAACACTTTACCAAGTGTACTAAGTGCTGACATCTGCTGAACATAATTTATAAGCTCTGTATCACAACTAAAAAAGCCGTCAAGTGCCTCAATCCACAACTCCTTACCTTTATCACTTGGGTCAAATGCCGTAACCTTTGTGATTTTATCACTTGGATTATGTTCCATAGCACCATTCATACCTTTTCTTAAATCGTATGTATTGGACGGAGTGTTTAATAAATATGGATTGCTGTCAAGCTCACTAACCGATACATTAACTAACGGCTTTAAGGTCTGAAGTGCAGATGCAATATACTTCATATCTCTGCGTTTCATTACAAAAGTCTTATATACCTTTGCAACACGGTATTTTTTATAAAGCTCAATCTGGTCATTACTTAAACCGCTTTCAAACTTTTTACCACCTGCCACTATATCACTTTCAGATACTCCTGAATTAATAAGTGAATCAAAAGCCTCACGAACCTCGTCTATTGCATCTGCAAGCTGTAAATCAAGAAACTCAATTGCTGCACCTACCGCCTTTTGTTTCGACTCCTCCCAATACACACCATTGTATCTGAGCAAGTCTGTTGCCGCTGTATACATCAGCTCATCACCATATTCTCTCGCTATAACCTTAGCTTGTCCTATATCTGAGTAGTCCGAAGGTTTCAATGACTCACCTTTAAATTCATAATCTTCAGGAGGAATATAACCCTCTTGGCTTTGCACCTTCTTTGCAAACTTACAGGCACTATGCCAAATCAAATTTAACTCCTCATCATCAAGAGGTGGATTGCACTTATTAGCCTTTTCAAGAAAAATTTCATAGGCTCTGTCTGTTATGCCATACCTCTTTAATATTCTACCGGCAAAGCGTGACATTGTAGTATTCCTCTGTCCTTCTGGTACTTCATCAAAAGATTTACTTTCTTTACAAGGCTCAATTTCACCGACAAGGTCTATAACGCTTTTATCTCCCTTATAAAACTCAACCTTAGGATTATCTGTACCAAAAATCAATCTGGCACTATCAAGAGCATTGCTGTCAAAGAAAGGGAAAGCTAATGCAATTCTTTGTTTTAACTCTGTATACTCCTTTGAGTCATTAATAGCCGGTATTGGAAAATATATATGAAATCTTGGGCGAGGAGATTTACTTCCTTTCTGCTTCATATCGTTTCTACTGTAAACTACAGCAAAAGTTGCATTAGGGAAAGCCATAGCCACTTCAAAAGGTGTAATCCAATCCTTTTCATTGTCAGAATGGTCATTGTCACAATCCATAGGAATATTATCAGCCTCAATAAAATTTGCATTACTACGGTAAAAATCCTTATAGCTTGCAGTTACATGGTCAAACTTAACAGCCTGCACAAGTGACTTTTCATCTGTAACAACAGCTTTATTAGGATAAACACAGTTTGACAGCTTACCTACTGTATTTGATGTATATAAAGTAAATTTCAAAATCCTCCAACCTCCTTTAGCTCATAAT
>JBJFFW010000227.1:0-13988 GCA_051892075.1 Lachnospirales bacterium | reverse complement strand
TTGTGTTTTTATATTATCACATTTTTTATTTTTAGTCAATAGCTTATCCGGTAATCTTTTTACTACAAACACAAAAACACCTAAAACTTAATTTCAAGTAAATTTATATTTCTTTATTACTTCAATATTATCTATTAACATTTCAAGTTGTTTACAGTTCATATCTGACATTTCAGCGATAAAAATATTAATTACGGCACTGCCTTTATTTCTTTAATCTACCTTGCTCATAATCTATTAAACCATACAAATTAAACAGTTATACTTTTTACTTTCCCATTTTGTGAAAGTCGAGGAGTTCACTCTCCGTAATATCCAAAGCATTTGCCAAAAGACAAATCTTTTCAAAGGTAACACCTGTAAACAAATTAGGGTTTTCAAGTTTCCTAATTGTTGAAATACTAACCTTTGCTTTTTCTGCCAGTTGTTCCTGAGTTAATAATCTTAACTTTCTATAATAGGCGATATTTAATCCTAATGCTATTAATTTTTCACCATAAGTCATATTCTCTACACCTTTATTTATTATATCTTTGATTTAATAATTATATAACAAAGAAATTGCATTATACATATCATCTGTATAGTTAAATAGTCAATAACATTGACTATTTAGTCTTTACAACTGTATATTTATATATTATAATTACATAAATAATGTTGAAAGGATATGTGAATATGAAAAAAATTATACCTCTTATATTAGTATTTATAGTTTTACTATCTGTATCACCTTGTAATAATACTGAAAATAAAGATAATACATCTTCAAAACACACAAATTTAATCACACAACAATCTGTAATTAAAATACTGCCGAAAAATACAAAGCCAGAGCAAACAACCGTTGAATTTGTAAATAATATTTATATTGCAAACAAAAATTCAAAGAAATTTCACCGACCTAATTGTAATACACTTCCATTGAAGAAAAATCAAATTGAATTTTCAAATCGGGAAGAAGCAATAAAAAAAGGCTATTCGCCCTGTAAAAATTGTTTGCCATAGTGTATTGTTTTTATTGTTAATTATAAAAAACTTTCTAACAAAAAAATTCCCGTAAATTCTAAATTTACGGGAATAATAAGCAATAAAATTATCTCTTTGAGAACTGAGGAGCTCTTCTTGCACCCTTTAAACCGTACTTCTTTCTTTCCTTCATTCTTGGGTCTCTAGTTAAGAAACCAGCCTTCTTTAAAGGAGCTCTGAAGTCAGCATCAGCTTCTAATAAAGCTCTTGAAATACCATGTCTGATAGCACCAGCCTGACCAGTAGTACCACCACCACATACATTAACTAAAACATCGAACTTACCAATAGTACCAGTAACCTCAAGAGGCTGTCTGATAATAAGCTTTAATGTTTCAAGACCAAAAAATTCATCAATATCTCTTTTATTTATAGTAATTTTACCGTTACCAGGAACTAAGTAAACTCTAGCTACAGAGCTCTTTCTTCTACCTGTACCGTAATATCTAGCTTCTGCCATGATGTAACCTCCTTAATTAAAACTTAAACTCTAATACTTCTGGCTTCTGTGCTTCGTGCTTGTGGTCAGCACCTGCATAAACATGTAACTTCTTTAACATATTCTTGCCAAGAGCATTTTTAGGAAGCATACCCTTAACAGCATGTCTAATAACTTCCTCAGGCTTCTTAGCCATCATTTCCTTTAAAGTAGTTTCCTTGAAACCACCTGTGTAAGCAGAATGGCGTCTGTAAAGCTTCTGGTCTAACTTCTTACCAGTTACCTTAATTTTTTCTGCATTAATAACGATTACATTATCACCTGTGTCGATATGTGGTGTAAAGATAGGCTTGTTCTTACCACGAAGAACAGCAGCAACTTCAGATGCTAATCTACCAAGAGTAAGATCTGTAGCATCAACAACATACCATTTTCTTTCTATTTCAGCTGTCTTAGCTATAAATGTTGTTCTCATTAGAAAATCCTCCAATAAAATAAAACAAATTACTACAATTACAAATTTGCATATACACTCTAAAATGTCCGAAAAAGAGCTATATGCCATATATATAAAGGCTTAAGTAGGGCTAATACCTAAACCTATATTGCATAACAGTAGTATTTTACTATATTAGCAAAAGTTTGTCAAGAAAAATTTTGAAAAAATTTAATTTTTTTGTTGAGGTTTCAATGATTTATTTCACTTCAACAAGGTTATAAATATGTATTTTCATAAAATCGTTGATTTTTTTTACTTATGTGGTAAAATAAATTAAGAGAAAAATACTATTTTGTGGAAATAATAAAAAATGGAGAAGAAAATATGTCAAATAACGATTTTCAGCCATCAGAATCCTTTAGAATAGGTATAATTTTAGCAATTTCGGGAGGTTTTTGGGATACATACACTTATTTATTAAGAGGAAATGTTTTTGCAAATGCTGAAACAGGTAACATTGTGTTATTTGGAATAAGTCTTGCAAAGGGAGATTTTTATGGTGCCTTTAACTTTTTTGTACCAATAGCAGCTTTTGCACTGGGTGTTATTACAACGGAGCTTATAAGAAAAAAATTTAAGTATATTTCTTTATTTCATTGGCGTAATATAATAATAACCATTGAGATACTTCTTATTTTTATGGTAGGCTTTATTCCCGAAGAAATAAATCAGCCTGCTAATATTATTGTAAGTTTTGTGTGTGCAATGCAGGTTGCTACATTTAAAAGAGTGTGGAACTGTCCTTGTGCTACAACTATGTGCACAGGAAATTTAAGGTCGGGCACAGAGAATTTGTTTAAATATATTGACACTAAAGACAAGGAATTTTTAGTAAAATCATGTATTTATTTTAGTGTGATTATGTTTTTTATAGTAGGTGCAGCCATAGGAGCTGTAGCAAGTATTTTATTAGGTATAAAATCAATTTGGATTACCTGTATTTTTCTTGGAACAACATATATTGTTATGAGAAAATATAAAAAAATTAATTAATGGAGAAGTAAAATGAAAAATTTTGATAATATTAAAAATATGATTGGAAATACACCCTTACTTGAAATAAGCTTAAAATATAAAAATAAGCCTATGAAAGTTTATGCCAAGGCTGAATATTATAATTTATCAGGGAGTATTAAAGACAGAGTGGCATATTATATTTTAAAGGAAGCATACGAAAAAGGGGATATTAAAAAAGGGGATATAATTTGTGAGGCAACAAGCGGTAACACAGGTATAGCCTTTTGTGCTATGGGTGCATATTTAGGTCATAAAGTTGTAATTTATATGCCTGATTGGATGAGCAAAGAAAGAATTAATCTTATGAAAAGTTATGGAGCTGAAATAAGGCTTGTTTCTAAGGAAGAAGGAGGTTTTTTAGGCTCTATTGAAATGACAGAGGAATTTGCAAAAAATGGCGGAGTATTTTTACCACAGCAATTTTCAAATGAGGCAAACACTATGGCTCATTTTTATACAACAGGTGATGAAATTTCAAAACAGCTTGAAAAAATAGGCTTAAAAGCTGACGGAGTTGTGGCAGGAGTTGGTACAGGTGGTACAATAATGGGTATTTTAAGAAGATTAAGAGAGGATAACCCAAATTGTAAAGGATTTCCTTTAGAGCCTATTAACTCTCCTACTCTTTCTACGGGATACAAAGTTGGTAAGCACAGAATTCAAGGTATTTCTGATGAATTTATACCAAGTATTTTAAAGCTTAATGAAACAGATGAAGTTGTATCTGTTGATGATATTGATTCTATTATTATGGCAAGAAGATTATGTTCCGAATTTGGAATAGGTGTTGGAATTTCATCAGGAGCTAATTTACTTGGAGCTGTGGCAATGCTTGATAAAATGGAAGATGAAAGTGTGGTTGTAACAGTTTTTGCCGATGATAACAAAAAATATCTTTCAACTGATTATTCAGAAGATTTTGAAATGAAAGATAATTATATGTCAAAGGATATTGAACTTTTATCAGTTAAAGCCTATAAATAAAGGAATATAGACTAATTTGTCGAATTTGTAATATTAGGGAGGTGGTATTTATTATGAATACTTTAGCTTGGCTTGTAATAGCCGTATTAATGTTTGTTTTTGAAGCAATAACTGTAGGACTTGTGTGTATATGGTTTAGCTTTGGAGCATTGGGAGCTTTTCTGGTTTCATTTTTAACGGATAATATTATAATTGAGCTTTTTGTATTTATAATAGTATCTGCCTTATCTTTTCTTTTTGTAAAGCCTGTTATGAAAAAGGCTATGCCCAAAAAGAATGAGGAGTCCCTTAATAAATTTATTGGCAAGAAAGGAAAAGTAATTGAAGAAATTAATAAACTTGGAGGACGAGTTTTATTAGGTGATGTAAGCTGGCTTGCTAAAAGTTTAAATGAGGAAACTATCGAAAAAGACGCCATTGTAAAAGTAGTTGATTTAAAAGGAAATGTATTAATAGTCGAAAAGGCTTAAAGGAGGTATTTTTTATGATTTTTATTATTGCACTTTTAATTATTGCACTTATTATTGCAGGCAACTGTGTTAGAATTGTGCCACAGGCTTATGCCTTTGTAATTGAGTTTTTGGGTACTTATAAAACAACTTGGCAGACAGGTTTGTATTTTAAAATTCCTGTTTTAGAAAGAATTGCAAAAAAGGTAAATTTAAAAGAACAGGTTATAGATTTTCCACCACAGCCTGTTATAACTAAGGATAATGTTACAATGCAGATTGATACTGTAGTATTCTTCCAAATAACAGACCCTAAACTTTTCTGTTATGGTGTTGAAAATCCTATTATAGCTATTGAAAATTTAACTGCTACAACACTTAGAAATATTATAGGTGATATGGAGCTTGATGAAACTCTTACTTCAAGAGAAACAATAAATTCTAAAATGAGCAGTCTTCTTGATATAGCAACTGACCCTTGGGGAATTAAGGTAAACAGAGTTGAGCTTAAAAATATTATTCCACCGGCAGCTATTCAGGAATCAATGGAAAAACAGATGAAAGCCGAAAGAGAAAGACGAGAGGCTATTCTTATTGCTGAAGGTGAAAAGAAATCTACAATTCTTGTTGCAGAGGGTAAGAAAGAATCTGCCATTTTAAATGCACAGGCTGAAAAAGAAAAGGCTATTCTTTTAGCTGAGGCTGAAAAAGAAAAGAGAATTAAAGAGGCAGAAGGACAGGCAGAGGCAATACTTAAAATTCAGCAGGCAAAGGCTGATGGTATCAGACTTTTAAAAGAGGCAGGAGCAGACCAAAGTGTTCTTACTATTAAAAGTCTTGAGGCTCTTGAAAAAGTATCAGAGGGTCAGTCTACTAAGATTATAATTCCATCTGAAATACAGGGACTTGCAGGACTTGCAACATCATTTAAAGAAGTTATTAAAGACAAATAAGTCTTTATATAAAATTTTTAAGGAGGTAATATATATGGATAAGTATATTTGTGACCCTTGTGGTTATATTTATGACCCTGAAATTGGTGACCCTGACAGCGGTATAGCTGCTGGAACAGCCTTTGAGGATATTCCTGATGACTGGGTATGCCCAATTTGCGGAGTAGGAAAAGATATGTTTTCTAAGATGTAATTAAAAAAAGACCGTAAGGGTTTTCTTACGGTCTTTTTTTATTTTCATCTGTTTTATATAAAAATATCTTTAAAATTATTGACCTTAATCTTTATTTATGTTATGTTTATAATTAACAAATAATAATTATAAATGAGGTGTTTATATGAAATTTACTAAAATGCACGGTTGTGGCAATGATTATGTATATGTAAACTGTTTTGAAGAAACTGTTGAAAATCCTGCTGAGGTTTCAAAGGCTATTAGTGACAGACATTTTGGTATTGGTTCAGATGGTTTGGTGCTTATTTGTCCTCCAAGTGACCCTAATGTTGCCGATTGCAGAATGAGAATGTTTAATCCTGACGGTTCAGAGGCTGAAATGTGCGGAAATGCTTCAAGATGTGTAGGCAGATATGTTTATGACAGAAATGTTGTTAAGAAAAATCCTATAAGACTTGAAACAGGTGCAGGAATTAAGGTTATTGAGGTTAAACTTGATGAAAAGGGCGAGGCTAGTATGCTTACTGTAGATATGGGCGAGCCTATTTTAGAGCCAAGTCTTGTGCCAGTTACAGGTGAGGCTAGTGAAAGTAAGGTTGAAGGCTTTAGTGCTGTTTCCGGCTTAAAGCTTGCTTCAAAGGATAAGGAGTTTGATTTTACTTGTGTATCTATGGGTAATCCTCATGCTGTTACTTTTATTGACAGTAAAGTTAAGGATTTCCCAGTAGAATTTTATGGTCCAAGCCTTGAGGTAAATCCTGTTTTCCCAAGAAAAACAAATGTGGAATTTGTTGAATTTGTAGATGAAACTCATCTTAATATGCGTGTTTGGGAAAGAGGTACAGGTGAAACTTGGGCTTGTGGTACAGGTACTTGTGCTACTGTTGTGGCAGCTAATTTACTTGGAAAATGTCCTAGAGTTCCTGTTGAAGTTACACTTTTAGGTGGTAAACTTATAATAGAATGGAATAAGGAAGATAACCATGTATATATGACTGGTCCTGCTACATTTGTGTTTGACGGAGTTTGGTTAGGATAATGAACAGAAAGCTTTTCTTTAGTATTTACAATTTTACAATAAATCATAAGTGGGCAAAGAATTTGGGAATATTTGTTTCTAAATATTCCCAAAAGCTTTTTATTTTAATATATATAATAGGTATTTTCTTGGTGTATAAATATAATTTTAACGGTATTTTTAAATTTATATTAATACCTTTTATAACCCTTTTATATAACAGTTTTCTCCGTCATATTCTGGGAAGAAAAAGACCTTTTGTAAAAGAAGGTATTACACCTTTAATACCTCACGAACAATCCGGCTCTTGTCCAAGTAATCATGGTGCATCTGCTATGATAATTGCAATAAGTTATAGCTGTATTAATGTGTATGTTTCAATAGTGCTTGTTATCTTTGCCATATTTACGGGAATTTCAAGAGTAATGACAGGACTTCACTATCCTTTTGATATTTTACTTAGTTGGATAATTGCTATAATTATTGGAACAATAGGTTTTTTAATTTAATTGTGTATAAAGGAGAAGTTTAAAATGAATATAGATTGGAATTCTAAAGATTATAAAGAACAATTTTCTTTTGTTCCTGAATACGGTGAAGATGTAATTAGTTTAATTACAAAGGAAAAAGGCTGTAGTGTTATAGATTTAGGCTGCGGAAATGGTACTCTTACAAAAAAGCTTTATGATTTAGGATATGATGTTATAGGTGTTGATATGTCTGAGAGTATGTTAAGCCTTGCCGAAAAGGAATATCCAAATTTAAAATTTATAAAGGGTGATGCCTTGAATTTTAAAGTGGAAAAAAAGGTTGATGTTGTTTTTTCAAATGCAGTTTTTCATTGGATAGATTCATATAATCATGAAAAAATGCTTAGTAATATTTATAATGCTCTTAATGACAATGGTGAGCTTGTTTGTGAATTTGGTGGTTATGGCTGTGCAGAAAGTGTGCATGAAACCCTTGAAAATTTATTTAACAAAAGAAATATGGAATATAAAAGAACATTTTATTTTCCAACAATAGGAGAATATACACCTATTCTTGAAAAATGTGGTTTTAAAGTTGAGTATGCAATTTTATTTGACAGACCTACCCTTCAAAAATCACAAGAGGGACTAATTGACTGGATAAATATGTTTGTGAAAGCACCTTTTGAAAATGTGGATTTAAAAATTAAAGATGAAATTTTACAGGAAGCAAAAGCCATATTAAAAAATAAATTGTTCGTAAATAACAAATGGTACATAGATTATGTCAGAATTAGAATTAGAGCAAGAAAGATAAAGTAAATATGAAATTTCAATTTTTATTACAAAAATCGAAAAAAGTTCTTGACAACATC
Source organism: Lachnospirales bacterium (assembly GCA_051892075.1). GTDB lineage: Bacteria > Bacillota > Clostridia > Lachnospirales > CAG-274 > HGM11788. The sequence goes on along the minus strand of JBJFFW010000227.1, from coordinate 6,080 downwards.
TCATAAACGAGGTATAATAATTAAGCATTGTGATTGACAGTGCTTTTGTAAGTCATGGAGTAGTACCCAAGTGGCTGAAGGGGCTCCCCTGCTAAGGGAGTAGGTCGTTTGCGCGGCGCGAGAGTTCAAATCTCTCCTACTCCGTCAGAGCTTTTGCTTTTTTGCAAAAGCTCTTTTTTTATCTTTTTATAACTAAGGAGGAATATTATGAAATTAATGTTTGCATCTGATATACATGGTTCTTTTTATTATGCAGAAAAAACTGTAGAAAAATATAAGGAAGAAAAGGCAGATAAGCTTATTTTACTTGGCGACCTTTTATATCATGGTCCAAGAAATGACCTTCCAACAGATTACAACCCAAAGAAAGTTATTTCCCTTTTAAACTCTATTAAAAATGAAATTTTAGCTGTAAGAGGAAATTGTGAGGCAGAAGTTGACCAAATGGTTTTGGAATTTCCTGTTATGGCTGAATATATGATAATGTATCTTAATGACAGAATGGTTTTTGTAACCCATGGTCATAAATTTAATACAGAAAATCCTCCTATGTTAAAAGATGGAGATATTCTTTTACATGGACATACTCATATTCAGGCTATGGATAAGGTAGATAATTATTATTATATTAATCCAGGCTCAACTTCTATTCCTAAAAAGGGAAATAAAAACAGCTATATGATTTTTGAAAATAATAAATTTCAGATTAAGGATTTTGACGGCAATATTATTAAGGAGATGACTATTTAATGGATACATTTTTGTTTTCATTAAACGCTGTAGCCCCTATAATTCTTGTAATACTTTTGGGATATTTAATTAATAAAATTGGTCTTTTAGATGATGATTTTTTTGTTAAGGCAAATAAGTTTGTTTTTAATGTTGCATTACCCATTTATTTATTTTATTGTGTTTATAACATTGAAAGTTTTAGTGATATTGACTGGAAACTTGTAATTTATGCGGCATTATCAATAGTATTTGTGTTTTTTATAGCTTCTGTATTTTTTATAATTTACACAAAAGATTCAGGAAAAAGAGGAGCTTTAATACAATGTGCTTTTAGGTCCAACTATGCAATTATTGGCATACCCCTTGCAAAGGCAATGGGTGGAGATAGTACAGTTAGTGTAGCTGCCATTATTTCAGCTATTGGAATACCTACATTTAATATTTTAGCTGTTATTACTCTTTCTATTTTTAGCTATGATAACAGTGGTAAAAAAATTTCTCCCTTTGAAATTTTTAAGTCAATTTGCAAAAACCCTTTAATAAGAGGAGTTTTATCGGCTATAGTTGTCCTTATTATAAGAAATTTTGTTGATTTTAGAATAAAAGATGATATACCCTTTTTATATGATGCTATTGAACAGGTTGGAAGAATTGCCTCTCCCTTAGCTCTTATAGTTTTAGGAGGAAGGTTTCAGGTTTCAGCTGTTAAAGAGCTTGCATCTGATATTTCTTTAGGTGTTTTGTGGCGACTTATGATTACTCCATTTATTGGTCTTATGGGAGCTATTTTACTTACAAAATATGGTATTTTATCAATAAATTCAACTTCTTATCCTGCTTTAATAGCCTTTTATGGCTCACCTGTAGCAGTAAGCTCTGCTATTATGGCTGAAGCTATGAACTCCCATGGGGAACTTTCAAGACAGCTTGTAATGTGGACTAATTGTGTTTCTGTAATTACAATTTTTGTTACTATAATTATATTTAAAAATTTAGGATTTCTATAAAATATTTTTTAAAAGCTCTTTGTTTATTATAATTAAAGAGCTTTTTAATTTTCCCAAACTTCATAATAATAAGGAATTTTTGCCTTTACACTATTTGTCTTGTGTGGTATAATGTGAATATTGAGTATAAGGAGTAATGCGACTATGAGAGAGATTGATGTTTCTTTAATTACTAACGAAATTAAAAAGCTTTGTATAAGTGCTAACTGCAATCTTAATTGTGATGTGTATGACGCACTTAAAAAAGCCTGTGAAAAAGAATCTTCACCTGTAGGTAAAAATATTTTATCACAAATTATAGATAATGCTGAACTTGCCTGTCAAAAACAAAAGCCTATTTGTCAGGATACAGGTATGGCTGTTATTTTTGTTGAAATAGGACAAGATGTGCATTTAGTTGGCGGTAATATTACAGATGCCATAAATGAGGGTGTAAGACAGGGATATAAAGAGGGTTATTTAAGAAAAAGTGTTGTTTCTGACCCTTTAATTAGAGTTAATACTAAGGATAACACTCCTGCTGTTATTCACTATGATATTGTAGAGGGAGATAAAGTTCATATTGAAGTTGCTCCAAAAGGTTTTGGCAGTGAAAATATGAGTAAGGTTTATATGCTAAAACCTGCTGACGGAATTGAAGGAGTTAAAAAGGCTGTAATTGACTGCATAAGTCAGGCAGGACCTAACCCTTGCCCGCCAATGGTAGTTGGAGTTGGTATAGGTGGTAATTTTGAGCTTTGTGCAAAGCTTGCAAAAAAAGCTCTTTTAAGAAAAGTAGGCTCTCACTCTGAAATTGAATATATAAGTAAATTGGAAGATGAGCTTTTGGAAAAAGCTAATAATTTAGGCATAGGACCACAGGGTCTTGGTGGAAATACTACTGTTTTGGGACTTAATATTGAAACTTTTGCAACCCATATTGCAGGACTTCCTATGGCTGTAAATATAAGCTGTCATGTTACAAGACATGGTGAGGTAACAATTTAAGGAGTAATTATGAATAATTTAGTTAAAAATATTAAAAAATGGCATGAGAACAGAGAGTATGCTATGCTTACTATTTTTGCTTTTGCTGTTCTTATAGTTTTAGAACTTACAGTGTTTAATTTCAGATTTTACACCAATATAAATAATACACCTATTACATCAGATTTTAAATTAAACGGAAGTATAAATGAAGCAGGCCTTAATACATATCAGCTTGGTACAGGTGATAAATCAATAGAACTTACAGATATTGATACTCATATTAAAAATATTTATATTGATGCCGAAATTAAAGGTGATATGACTGATAAAAACAATAAAAAAATTAAAGTCAGATTATCTGCTACAGATGCAGGTAATTCCATGTATTTTGATTTACCTGATAGAGTTATTGTTTACGGACTTGATAACACAAAATATATTCCTATTAATCTTAATGGGGATTCGCCTAAGATGAAGATTAATTTTATTGACTGCAATAACAAAACTCTTGTTATAAATAATATTATTATTAACAATAAAATTCCTTTTAGATTTAATGCAGTCAGAGTTATTTTGTTGTATTTAATCTTAGCTTTAATTTATATTATAAGACCAAAGTCACATTTTTATAATTATAAATTTAATACTAATTCTTTAAAGCAAAATATAGTTGTTACGGTTTTAGTTGTAGTTAATGTTGCTGTAATTTTAGCTCTTGGATTTGCTCATCCCGATAAAGGCATTAATACAGCATCACATCATCATCAGTATCATAAACTTGCCGAGGCTATGATGGACGGACATTTTTATCTTAATGATGAGCCTGCTAAAGGGCTTATTTCTATGGATAATCCTTATGACAGGCATTTAAGAGATAAAGTTATGGCTGAAACAGATGGAAAATATAAGTGGGATACTGCTTATTATGACGGAAAATATTATGTTTATTTTGGTGTAGTGCCTGAAATATTATTCTTCCTGCCTACAAGACTTTTAGGCATTATGATTATTAATAAAGCGCCTGTTATGATTATGACTATGCTTGCTACAATTTTTGGATATCTCTTAATTAGAGAGCTTACAAGAAGATGGTTTAAAGACACAAGCTTTTTATCATATCTTATGTTATCAGTTTTATTTGTAAGTGTTTCAGGTATTTATCTTGCAATTAGAATACCTGATTTGTATATGATTCCTATAAGCCATGCTCTTGCCTTTTCTTTTATGGGTCTTTATTGCTGGCTTAAAGCTTTGCCTGAAGATGGAGAAGTTAAGCTTAAAGGTGTGTTCCTTTTACTTGGCTCAATTTGTATGGCACTTGTTGCGGGATGCAGACCACAGGTAGTGCTTGCTTCGTTTTTAGCTATTCCTCTTTTCTGGAAGGCTGTATTTAAAGACAGAGAGCTTTTTTCTCCTAAAACTATTGGAAAAACAGCTGCCTTTGTGGTGCCTTATGTTGTAGTTGCAGCATTTTTAATGTATTATAACTATGCCAGATTTGGTAATGTGTTTGATTTTGGACAGAATTATAATTTAACAGTTATGGATATGGTTTCTGAAAAGTTTAATATTGGAAAAATTCCTCTTTCAATATTTACTTACTATTTCCAGCCACCTGTTATTAATTCTACATTCCCATTTTTAGGCTGTGTTAATATTTCAAGGAATTTTATGGGTAATTATGTTTATGAGACCCAGTTTGGCGGACTTATTCCTTGCCATATAATTTTGCTTTCACTTTTGTTTATTCCAAAGGTAAAGAGTATTTTAAAAGAAAGAAAGCTTTTTATACCAACAGTTCTTATGCTTTTTTTAGGTGTTTTGATTTCTATTGTAGACTCAAATACAGGTGGTATAATTTTAAGATATATGATTGATTTTATGTGGCTTTTATTTATACCTACAGTTTTAGTATGCTTTGGCTTAATTGAGAAATATAATGATACACCTTATAAAAAAATAGTAACTACATTTTTATTTATTGCCTTTATATGGTCAATGGTTTATACATTTATGCTTTTATTTAATATAAATGCAGCATCTTATAAGGATAATATTCCTCAGCTTCATTACTATATACAGTATTTAATCGAATTTTGGACTTAAATAATTTATTCAAAGGAGTTTTGAATATGGAAATAAATTTACAAACACCAATTACTAGAGATATGGCTAGAGAGCTTAAAGCCGGAGATATTGTCAAAATTACAGGTGTTATTTATACTGCAAGAGATGCAGCTCATAAAAGAATGCTTGAAAATTATGACAAAGGCATAGCTTTGCCTGTTGATTTAAAAGACCAAACTATATATTTTGCCGGCCCTGCCCCCGCTAAGCCGGGAGAACCTATAGGCTCTGTAGGTCCTACCACAAGCTATAGAATGGACCCCTATTCACCTCGCACTATAGAGCTTGGATTAACCTGTATGATAGGAAAAGGCAAAAGAAATGATGATGTTTTAAATGCAATGAAAAAATTTGGTGCAGTTTATATTGGAGCTGTAGGTGGTGCAGGAGCTTTACTTAGCGAATGTGTTAAAAAATGTGATGTGGTTGACTATGAGGATTTAGGTTCTGAGGCAATTCACAGACTTGAGGTTGTAGATTTTCCGGGTATTGTTATAATTGACAGCGAAGGAAATAATCTTTATGAAACAGAACCACCTAAATACAAGGTGGATTAAATTAGTATCCTTAGTACTAATGGATAGAACGCTCGGCTCCGGACTGAGAGATGGGGGTTCGATTCCCCCAGGATACGGCTTTTTATAGAAAATTAAGAGAAGTTGTAAATGACTTCTCTATAATATAATTTGTAGAAAATGGATTTATCTATTCCGTAAAAATAAGTGTTAAATATAAGGAGAAATAAAAATGGCTAAAGAAAAAATGGTATCAGCAATTACCTCTATGAAAGAGGATTTTGCTCAGTGGTACACAGATGTTGTAAAAAAAGCTGAACTTACTGATTATTCAAGTGTAAGAGGCTGTATGATTTTAAGACCAAACGGTTATGCAATTTGGGAAAACATACAGGCTGAACTTGATAGGAGGTTTAAAGAAACCGGTGTAGAAAATGTGTATATGCCTATGTTTATTCCTGAAAGTCTTTTACAGAAAGAAAAAGACCATGTTGAAGGCTTTGCACCGGAGGTTGCTTGGGTTACTCATGGAGGAAATGAAAAGTTACAGGAAAGACTTTGTGTAAGACCTACTTCAGAAACTCTTTTCTGTGATTTATATGCCAACATTGTGCAGTCCTATAGAGATTTACCAAAGCTTTATAACCAGTGGTGTTCAGTTGTAAGATGGGAAAAGACTACAAGACCTTTCCTTCGTACTATGGAATTTTTATGGCAGGAGGGTCATACT
>JBJFFW010000226.1:0-14025 GCA_051892075.1 Lachnospirales bacterium | reverse complement strand
CAATGTGATTTACACTTTTTTCACCTTTTATAGCCTTAGCACAGTTTTTAGCCATATTAATAAGAGAATTTCTATCCTTTTTATTTGTATAAGAATATACAACCATATCCTCCTTAATTACCCTTAAACCTATACCAAAATCAATACCCGAATTAGCCTTTTCCACATTTCCATTTACAAGACCTATAGAATTTTTAGCATTTCTTTCTACAAAAATTTCAGCAAACTCGGCACCTGTAGCTGTAGCCTGAAAAAGCACATCTTCTGCAACTAATTTATCTAACATTAATTTACCCTCCTTAGTTTTATTTAAGTATAACATATACCCGACAAAAATGCTAGTATTTGTTAGCTAAAACTAACCAAAAACCTTGGAAAACCTTATGTTTCAAGGAAAAAATTATTTTTAAAAATTTTAAAAAAAGACTTGAAATTATTATATATTTATATTACAATATAGTCAAGGTAAGAAACGATTAAATGTTCTTACAAAATTATTTTGGAGGTGCTAATTATGGCATATACTATTTCTGATGATTGTATTTCTTGTGGCGCTTGTGCAGCAGAATGTCCTGTAAGTGCTATTTCTGAAGGCGACGGCAAGTATGTTATCGACGAAGGTGCTTGTATCGAATGTGGTGCTTGTGCTGGTGCTTGTCCTGTAGGTGCTCCTCAGGCATAATTAATGAATGTTTTGTTCATTAGTATAGAAAAAATTTAGATTGATTTTTTTTGAGCAAGGTATTCTATATCTTGCTCCTTTTTTTGTATAAAAAAGGTGATTACTTACATAACCACCTTTTTAATCTACATATTTGCAAAAACATCATCTTTTTCAGTTGCCATATTGTCAAATCTGTTATATTGACCTTGCCAAACAAGAGGTACATCTCCTGTAGGACCACTTCTTTGCTTACCTATAATTACAAGAGCCTTATTTTTTGCTTCCTCTTTTTCAGGGAAATAATATTCTTCTCTAAATAAGAAACACACCAAATCGGCATCCTGCTCTATTGCACCGGAATCTCTCAAATCTGACATTTGAGGTCTTTTATCTGTACGGCTTTCTACAGCTCGGCTAAGCTGTGAAAGTGCAATAACAGGTACATCAAGCTCCCTTGCAATACCCTTTAAACTCTTTGAAATATATGCAACTTCTGCCTGTACTGACTCATTTTTCTTGCCTGAATCAGATGCCATAAGCTGTAAATAATCTATAACTATAAGTCCTAAACCATGCTCCATTTTAAGCTTTCTAGCCTTTGCCCTAAGCTCATTAGGTGTTATACCGGGAGTATCATCAATAAATATAGGTGCTTCTGATATTACACCCATTGCATAAGCAAGTCTTTCAAAATCATCAGGATTTAAACCTCCACCTCTAATTTTAGTAGCATCTACTCTGCCCTCTGATGCCAAAAATCTGTTAACAAGCTGTTTTTTTGACATTTCCAAACTAAATATAGCTGTTGTAATCTTATTATGTACTGCAACATGCTGTGCTATATTTAGGGCAAAGGTTGTTTTACCCATTGCAGGTCTGCCTGCTATAAGAATAAGGTCTGAATTATGAAGTCCCGCTGTTTTTAAATCAAAAGTATGAAAACCTGTTTCTATACCGGTAATATGATTAGTTGAATTATTAGCCTTAGCAATATCTGAAATAGCCTCTGCCACAACTTGATGAATATGTGCAAAATCATCAACTTTTCTATCCTGTGAAATATCAAGTAAACCCTGTTCTGCACCAGATAATATTTCATCAACGGAAGTCTGTCCTTCATAGCTTTTATCAGCCATTGTATTACCGACTTTAATAATATTTCTAAGAACAGACTTTTCTTTAACAATATCAACATATACATTTGTATTGGCACTTGTTGATGCTAAGCTTGAAAGCATAACTATATACTCCATACCGCCAACTTTATCAAGCAAACCAAGTTCCTCTATTTTATTTTTAACCGTTACAATATCAATAGGCTTTCCACCATTATATAAATCAGATACAGCATTAAAAATCATACCATTTGCAGGCGAATAAAAATCCCCTGATGCTAAATTTTCAGCACCTATTCTTGCACCCTCCACATCATACATCATGCAGGAGAGGACTGCCTGTTCAGCATCTATATCATGGGGCATTACTCTGTTAAGATATGCGTTATCCTTGTTGTTTTCAGCCATAAAAATTCTCCTCAAAGATTAAAGCTCTGCTACTACAACCTTGAGCTTAGCTGTTACCTTAGGGTGAAGTTTAACACTTACTTCTTTTTCTCCTGTTGTTTTAATAGCATCACTTAACACAATTTTCTTTTTATCAATATCAAGTCCACCCTGTTCCTTTAAAGCTTGGGCGATTTCCTTATTTGTTACTGCACCAAAAAGTTTTCCGTTATTACCTACTTTTACTTTAATATTTATGGTAAGTTTTTCAATATTTTCTCCTAAAGCCTTTGCACTATCTAATTCTTCCTGAGCTTTTTGTGCTTCATTTTTATGTTTATTATCAAGCTTTTTTAAATTGCCTGCATTTGCCTCAACAGCTAATTTTTTTGGAAAAAGAAAGTTTTTTGCATATCCTTCACTTGCATTTACAATCTGTTCTTTTTTGCCGACACCTTTTACATCAGCTAATAATATAACTTTCATATTACTTTTTCTCCTTTAAATACTCGTCTATTTTTTCTTTAAGCAAAGCTATTGCCTCAGGCACAGTAGTATCACTAAGCTGGGCTGCTGCCCCAGCCTGATGTCCTCCACCGCCTAATTTTTCCATAAGCTTTTGCACATTTATTTTTCCTAAACTTCTTGCACTTATTAAAACTCTGTTGCCCGACTGACATAAAACATAGCTTACTTCAATATCATTAATCTTTAAAAGTTCATCAGCCGCCTGAGCAATAAGCACAGTAGGATTATCCACCTTTTGCCTTAAAACTGATAAAGCCATATTTCCATTAAATATTTCAGCAGTTCTTACAACTTCACTCATAGCAACATATTCATCAAAAGAATTCTTAAAAAGTCGTCTAACAGCAATAGTATCTGCTCCATGACGCTTTAAATAAGCAGATGCCTCAAAGGTCTTAATACCTGTTTTAAAGGCAAAGTTTTTAGTATCAACAGTAATTCCTGCAAGAAGTCCCTCAACTATAGTTCTTGGAAGTCTTATTCCTTTAATATACATTAACATTTCTGTTACAAGTTCACAAGTTGATGAGGCATAAGCCTCGTGATAAATAAGAGCACAATTATCTATAGCTCCAGCACATTTTCTGTGGTGGTCAAAGAGGACCTTTTTACTTGTTCTGTCTAAAAGTTCAGGACATTCACAAAGTACAGGTCTGTGAGTATCTACAACAACAAGAAGTGTTCTTCTTCTAATTGTGCTTATAGCATCCTCTCCTGTTATAAAAATATCACCACAGTCAAGTTCCTTTACCAATCTGTCATACAAAGCCTTAATAGCCGATGTTACTTCATTTAAAACTATATGGCACTTCTTTCCATAAAATTTTGCTATTGCCATAATACCTGCCGCAGAACCAAGAGAATCCAAATCAGGATTTTTATGACCCATAATCATAACATCTGATGATGACATAATAAGCTCAACAAGTCCATAAGCCTTTACTCTTGCCCTTACCTTTGAAGTTCTTGAAACTTCACTTCCGTCACCACCTATAAACTGATATTTATCCTCGTCTTCTTTAATAACAATCTGATTACCGCCTCTGCCAAGAGCCAAGTCCAAAGCACCTCTTGCATAAGCCATATCCTGATTAATTGTTTTACCATTAATACCTATACCAATGCTAAGAGTAACAGGCATATTGCCCATATCAATACCATAAATCTGCTCAACAATTTTAAACTTATCATCTTTCATTTTTTTAAGCAAAGCTCTGTTAATAACAAATAAATATCTGTCTTTTTCCATTCTTATTGTTATACCGCCGTAGGAAGTAAAATAATCATGAATTTTTCTCTCAACAACAGCCATAAGATGAGGAAGACGCATTTCTTCCATATTTTCCTGAACTTCAGCATAATTATCAAGAATTAAAAGTCCTACAAGTATGTTGCTTCTTGGAATTCCCATATCGTTGATATTAGTATTTTCCATAATAAAAACATCATAGCAGTCCTCATTTTCAGTATAGACCACATCATAATACTTATCACCGATTAAACTTAGAGTTTTTTTATTGTCAAGACTGAAATTAGGCACAATATCCATAATGGATTTAATTAAGTCCCAGTTTTCAAAAAGTTCTTCAAAAACCTTGTTAAACTCAACTACATTAAGGTCCTTATCAATTTTAACATAGGGAAATGGTAAAATAATATCTGCCATAGTTATTACCTCTCAAATAACACAATACCTTATTAATTCTTATAATTATACCACATTAAACAGAATAATGCAAATAAAAAGATAATAGGTCAAAATAGTATCTATCTCATATCAATAACATTGTAACTTCCAAGATTTTTAAAAAAAGTAGTTTTTCTTTCTATAAGTTTTAAAGCATCTCTAATATCATTTACATTATTTTCAATTTCTATGTCAATAAAGAAAATATATTCCATAGGTTTATTTTTCATAGGTCTTGAATATATTTTAGACATATTAATATCAAAAATTGAAAAAATATCTAGTAATTTATACAATGCTCCCGGTTCATTTGCCGTTGAGAAGCAAAGTGTAATTTTTTTGCCGGATTCATAATCAAAGCTTTCTTTTTTCTCAACTTTTATAAACATTGTAAAATTATCGTCTGTGTCCTGAATACTATCCTCTACAACTTGAAGTCCATAAAGCTCTGCTGCCATTTTGTTACCTATACCTGCTATATTATCAGAAGAATTTGCAACAAATTTAATGGCTTCTGCTGTAGATGAGGCTGAAATGGTATCAGCTTTTGGATATTTTTCGCTTATATATTTTTTACATTGAGGTATAGCATGAGAATGAGAATAAATTTTTGTTATATTCTCTAAATCTGCCCCAAATTTTGTAATAAAACATTGATTAATTGGCAATATCAAAAGTTTTTGAATATATAAATTTACATCAAAAATAAGGCAATCTACCGTTTGATTAACAATACCCTCTATTGAATTTTCAATAGGCACTACAGCACAGTCAAGCTCATCAGAATTAACAGCCTTTAAAGCCTCTGAAAAGCTGTGATATGGTATAAGCTCATCTTTTGGCATCATAATTTTAGCCGCCTGTTCAGTAAATGTACCTCTTGGTCCTAAATAACCTACTTTCATTTTTTTAAAAGCTCCTTATTTTATTAATTGTATATATTTTACTACAATATTTTAAAATTGTACAGAAAATATTTGATTAAATTAAGATGTACTGTTATAATAGGGTTATGTTTGAACTATTTTGGAGGGATTAAATGATAGAACTATCGGAAATAAACAGGTCTGAAGCACTTAGATATATGGGTTATAACAATAATATGGATATTGAAAATATTTTGCCTATTATTGATGAATGTGAAAAAAAGCTTTTAAACGCAATTAAACCAAGATTTATTTATAAAGTATGTGATATAAATGTAAAAGAGGATTGTATAGAGCTTAAAAACAGCCCTATTAAATTTCACAGTAATGATATTTTATGTCATCTTGAAGGTTGCAGTAAGGCAGTGTTTTTAGCTTGCACTTTATCAAGTGGTGCTGACAGACTTATAAGCGAGTATCAGGTAAAGGATATGTCTAAGGCAATTATAGCCGATTGTATGGCAAGTGCTGCCATTGAACAGGTTTGTGATATTTGTGAGGTAGATATTAAGAAACATATTGGTTCTTTTTATATGACTTGGAGATTTTCTCCAGGATATGGTGATTTATCTATTGAATATCAGAAAGATTTTATTGCAATTACTGATGCAGAAAGAAAAATCGGTCTTACTCTTAATTCAGGAAATATTCTTATACCAAGAAAATCCGTAACAGCTATTATAGGTTTATCTGAAAATCCTATTCCTAAAAAAAGACAGGGTTGTGCTATATGCAATATGAATAAAACCTGTCAATACAGAAAAAGAGGTGAACATTGTGGATTTTAAAACTCTTTTAAATAAGAAAGATTTTATTATATTAGACGGTGCTATGGGTACAATGCTTCAAGCTCATGGACTTGAGGTAGGAGGTATTCCTGAAGAACTTAATATTGATAAACCAGATACACTTATAAAAATTCACAAATCTTATATAGATGCCGGAAGTGATATTATATATGCCAATACTTTTGGTGCAAATTCTTACAAACTTGCTCACAGTAAATACAGTGTTGACAAGACTATAAAAAAAGCTATAGAAAATGCTAAAGAGGCTTGTAAAGGCACAGACTCTTTGGTAGCTTTAGATATAGGCCCTATTGGTCAGCTTTTAGAGCCTACAGGCACACTAAGTTTTGAAGAAGCCTATAATATATTTAAAGAACAGATTATAGCAGGAAAAGATTGTGATTTAATTGTGTTTGAAACAATGACAGACCTTTATGAAGTTAAGGCTGCCATTTTAGCCGCTAAAGAAAACAGCGACAAACCTATTATTGTTACAATGACCTTTGAGGATAATATGAGAACATTTACAGGCTGTTGCGTTTCTTCTATGGCTTTAACTTTAACAGGACTTGGAGTTGATGCCATAGGTGTAAACTGTTCTCTTGGTCCTAAGGAGCTTACTCCTATAATTGAAGAATTATCCAAATGGACTAATCTTCCTCTTGTAATTAAGCCAAATGCAGGCTTACCTGACCCTGTAACAAATAAATATGATGTTTTTCCCGAGGATTTTTCTGATGCTATAAGTAATATGGTTAAATACGGCATTAAATTTGCAGGTGGCTGCTGTGGTACTACTCCCGATTATATTAGTGCAACAGTTAAAAAACTTGAGAATATGAAATATACTCCTCAAAATCCTGTAATTCCTGCTGCTTGTTGTACTCCAAGTAAAACAGTTATAATAAATCAGCCAAGAATTATTGGTGAAAGAATTAATCCTACAGGTAAAAAACTTTTTAAAGAGGCTTTAAAAAATGATGATATAGACTATATTTTAGGACAGGCTATTGAACAGGTACAGGGAGGAGCAGAAATTCTTGATGTAAATGTTGGTTTACCTGATATAGATGAAAAAGCTATGATGATTAAGGCTGTAAAAGCTGTTCAAGGTGTAGTTGATACTCCTTTGCAGATAGACTCTACTATTCCTGAAGTTTTGGAGGCAGCTTTAAAAATATATAATGGAAAGCCTATTGTAAATTCTGTAAATGGTGAAATAAATGTACTTGAAAGTATACTTCCTATTGTTAAAAAATATGGAGCTTGTGTTGTAGGTCTTACATTGGATAAAAACGGTATTCCAAAAAAGGCAGAAGAAAGATTTGAAATAGCCAAAAAAATAATGAATGAAGCTATGGAATACGGTATTCCAAAACAGGATATATTTATAGATTGTCTTACTCTTACAGCCTCAGCAGAACAAGAGGCAGTTATGGAAACAATTAAGGCATTACACAGAGTAAAAGAAGAACTGGGACTTAAAACTGTTCTTGGTGTATCAAATATAAGTTTTGGACTTCCAAACAGAGGTCTTATAAATTCTAACTTTCTTACCATGGCTATGACAATGGGACTTGATTTACCTATTATTAACCCTAATATTGAAGTTATGACAGGTGCCGTAAGAGCCTATAGACTTTTAGCAAATTATGATGTTAATTCAGCAGAGTTTATTGAGGCTTATGCAAACACCACTAAACCTCAAGTATCATCAACTCATAGTGAACACACCCTTGATTATGCCATTGATAAAGGGCTTAAAGCTGAAGCTAAAGATATTACAAAAAAACTTCTTGAAACTACTGACCCTTTAGAAGTTATAAATAATATTGTAGTACCGGCTCTTGATAAAGCAGGAGATTTATTTGAAAAAGGAAAAATATTTTTACCTCAGCTTATTCTTTCTGCAGGTGTTGCACAGGAGGCATTTGAAGTTATAAAAGCTAAAATTTTAGAAAAAGGTGATAACAGCGTTGCAAAGGGAAAAATTGTTGTTGCAACAGTTAAAGGTGATGTTCACGATATAGGAAAAAATATTGTTAAAGTTCTCCTTGAAAACTACGGATATACAGTAATTGACTTAGGAAAAGATGTAGAATATGAAACTGTAGTTGATGCAGTTAAAAAACATAAGGCAAAACTTTTAGGTCTTAGCGCCTTAATGACAACAACTCTCGGTTCTATGGCTGATACAATTAGCCTTGTTAAAAAAGAAATTCCTAATTGTAAGATTATGGTTGGAGGAGCAGTTCTTACTCCTGAATATGCCATAAAAATAGGAGCAGACTTTTATTCAAAAGATGCAAAGCAATCTGTAGATATTGCAAAAGAAGTTATAGGATAAAAAAATAAGCTATTGCAAAATATAGGCAATAGCTTATTTTAATTAAACTAAAATTCTTTTACAGCCAACAAATGTTCTTTGAGAATAGTTAGTGCTAAGACTTGTAATAGTTACACCGTTATCACTTGCATGAATGTACTCTCCATTACCAACATACATACCTACATGAGATACTCCACTTCCAAAAGTGTTAAAGAAAATCAAATCTCCCTCTTTAAGTTCTGACTTAGAAACAGAAACACCATTATTACTATACATAGCTGATGAACTTCTGCTAAGACTAACACCAAAATCTTTGTAAACACTATACACAAGACCTGAACAGTCTACACCACTTCTTAAATTAGTGCCACCCCATACATAAGGAGTACCGATAAATTTTTTTGCATATTCTACAACTTCCTGTCCCTTAGACTTAAAAAGATGAGAATTATCCGGTAATAATCCATTTTTAAAAGTTAAATCAGAAGCATTAATATAGCCTTTATTTTTATCATCATCTTGAACATATATCCAGCCATATTCTGAACCAAGTACAGCAAGAGCGTAATCATTTGGCAAAGTTTTAATAGCTCTTGCACTATTTTTTGAGTCAGAACGAAGTATTGCACTTCCTTCTTTAGCACTTACCTGAACATAAATTTCATTATTAATATTTTTAACAGGTAACAATGTAGCTGCACCTAATAAACTAAAAGATTCTTCTGCTGCATGGCAAACAGATAAAGAATTAAACATTGTAAATATACATAACACCATTAACAATTTATTTTTAATATTAAAATATTTCATAAATATTAACCTCCAAACAAAAGTTATTACATAAATATTACATAGGCTATTCTACCATATTTTCCCTATTTGTCAAGTATTTTTTAAAAAGTTTATATATATCACGCAATAATTACTTAACATTTATGTAATATTTATGCTGTAATATCTTATATTTTGAGGAATTATAATAGGCATTTTGATATATTTTTATTAATTTTGTAATATTTTCTGATAAATTTATATAAAAAAATAACACGCATTTCTGCGTGTTATTAGTTAAAATAAACAATTATTAATAATTAGTTATTTAATATTCTCCTTGCACCTACATAGGTCTTTTCTGCATAACTTGAAGTTAATTCAGAAATTGTAACACCATTGGCTGCACCATTTGTTGAATGGATATATTCATCATCGCCAACATACATACCTACATGAGAAATCTGCGAATCTCCACCTGAATTAAAGAACACAAGGTCACCAGGCTCTAAAGAATCTCTGTCAACACTAGAACCTTGAGTATACATATCTCTTGAGGTTCTTAAAAGATTAATACCAAAATTCTTATAACAGCTATAGACAAAACCTGAACAGTCAACACCTGTTTCAAGGTCAGTACCTGCCCAAACATAAGGAGTACCAATATACTGCTTGCCAAATTCTATAATAGAACTTCCGCTTACATTACCTGAATAGCTAACCTTATTGTTAGCAGGTGTAGCTAAAGTTGGTTTTTTAACTATATTTTCAGGTTTATCACCATTTTTTAAAGTTACATATTCAGCACTTACATAACCAGTAGTACCAGTATCATCAGTAACCTTAATCCAATCACCGGCATAGCCTTCAACAGAAAGATTATAACCCTCTGGGAGAGCCTTTATAGGCTGTCCTTCTGTAGTAGGAGCTTTTCTTAAATTAAGAGATGAAGCATCAACTACTGCATATACACTACCACTTGTGGTATTTACATTTGCCTTTGCTGTAGTTGAAGTAGCCGGAGCTTGTACATTTAATGTAGGGAGAAGTAATAAAAGACTTCCCTGCATATAGTCCTTATGTATATAGCCTGTAGTGTTATTATACTTAATAGCATAAAAATCACCGGCTTTACCACTTGTAACAAATACTTGTCCTTTATTTGCTTTACCTAAAATGGTAGCAGATGTTGATGGAGCTGTTCTAACATTAACATCTGTAGCTATACAAGTAGCATCAGTTTGAGTAATCTGAATAAAATCTGAAGCAATAAATCCTGAAACACCACTATTCTTTTTAACTTGGAACCAACCATTGTTGGCATTAGAAACAATAGTAAGAGTTTCATCTTTAGCCACAGTACCAACTACTCTACCTTGTGTTGAATTATATGAACGCAGATTTACACTGTCACCTGTAACCTTGGCAAGATTAGATGCAAAGACGCTTGATGTCATCATTACAGAAAACAAGCAACCTGCTGAAATCAGCTTAGTTAGAAATTTGTTTGCCAAATCAATAAACTCCTTTCTAAAAATTATTACATAATTGTTACATACGATTTTACAAAAAAAATAAGCATTTGTCAAGGGTTTTTACCCCAATCATTAAATTTGTAATATTTTTGTTACAAAAGAGAGCAGGTTGTATTATTTGAAAATTTGTGATATACTCATTATAACAATATAAATGGAGGAATTATATGAGAGTAGATAACAGAAATTATGATGAACTTAGAAAAGTAGAAATTATTAAAGATTACATTATTCACCCAGAGGGTTCTGTACTTATTTGTATGGGAAATACCAAGGTTATATGTAATGCAACAGTTGAAGAAAAAGTACCGCCATTTAAACTTGACAGTGGCGAGGGTTGGGTAACAGCAGAATACTCAATGTTACCAAGAGCAACTAACACAAGAAACAAAAGAGATATAAGTAAGGGTAAGCAAAATGCCAGAAGTATTGAAATTCAAAGACTTATTGGCAGAAGTTTAAGAGCAGGTATTGACTTTAAACTTCTTGGAGAAAGAACTATTACCGTTGACTGTGATGTTATTCAAGCTGACGGTGGCACAAGGACAGCATCTATTACAGGTGGATTTATTGCAATGAGTATTGCCTGTAAAAAACTTGTGGATAATGGCATTATAGAAAAAAATCCTATTACAAATTTTGTATCAGCCATAAGTGTTGGAATTATAGATAATAAGCCTTGCCTTGATTTATGCTACATTGAGGACTCCAATGCAGGAGTTGATATGAATGTTATTATGACAGATGACGGAAAATTTGTTGAAGTTCAAGGCACAGGTGAGGGCTGTACTTTTTCAAGAGATGAACTTAATTCTCTTTTAGATTTAGCTGAAAAAGGCAACAGAGAATTATTTAAAATTCAAAAGGAGATTCTTGGCTTATGAAAAAAATAGTTTTTGCCACAAAAAACAAGGGTAAATTAAAAGAAATTAAAGATAAACTGCCTGAATATGAAGTTTTAAGTATGGAAGAAGCAGGCATTAATATAGAAGTAGAAGAAAATGGTGAAACTTTTGAAGAAAATGCTTTAATAAAAGCAAGAGCTATTTCAAAATTATGTAATGATATTGTTGTTGCTGATGATTCAGGACTTGAAATAGATTATCTTAACAAAGCTCCCGGAGTTTATTCAGCAAGATTTTTAGGTCACGATACTTCTTATGATTATAAAAATAATGAAATTTTAAAAATGCTTAAAGATGTGCCTGATAATAAGAGAACTGCAAGGTTTGTGTGTGCTATGGCAGTTGTTTTTCCAAATGGCAAAGAAGAAGTAACAAGAGCTACCATTGAGGGAATAATCGGTCATAATATTTCCGGTTCTAACGGCTTTGGCTATGACCCTATATTTTTTGTTCCAAGTCTAAATAAAACTACTGCTGAGCTTTCTATGGAAGAAAAAAACAAAATAAGCCACAGAGGAAAAGCTCTTGACAATGTTAAAAAAATACTGGAGATGAACTAATATGAAAATACTTGTTATTAGTGATACCCACAGAGTTTTAAATAAAGTTTACAATGTAATAGACTGTATAAAAGATAATATCAGTGCTGTAATTCACTGTGGTGATGTGTGTGAAGATGTGGATATTTTAAAACACAGATATAAAGATTTGCCTATTTATAATGTAAAGGGAAACTGCGATTATGGGTGTAGTGTGCCTAGTGAGGAAGTTGTAACTTTAGGTGGCAAAAAAATATTTATTACTCATGGGCATTTGTATAGTGTAAATTACGATATTTCAAGACTTTGCTATAAAGGTGCAGAACTTGGTGTTGATGTTTGTGTATTTGGTCATACTCACATACCTGTTATAGAATATTATAACGGAATAACCATTTTAAATCCAGGTAGCCTTACTTCACCAAGAGGTGGCAGCAAACCAAGCTATGGTATACTTACTATAGAAAATGGTGTTTTAAGAGCAAGTATAGTAGAATACAAATAAGAGGTGTATTATGAATATAACAAATGTTTTAATGGAAGAATTTTCTTTAAAGGAATTTCAGGTTGAAAATACAATAAAACTTATTGATGAGGGAAATACCATTCCTTTTATTGCAAGATACAGAAAAGAAATGACAGGTTCTCTTGATGACCAGATTTTAAGAGAACTTTCAGAAAGATTGCAATATTTAAGAAATTTAGAAGAAAAAAGAGAGTCTGTTAAAGCTTTAATAGCCGAGCAGGATAAACTTACAGAAGAAATCGAAAAAGCTCTTGAAAAAGCTGTAACCATTACTGAAATTGACGATATTTACAGACCATTTAGACCAAAAAGAAGAACAAGAGCAACTATTGCAAAAGAAAAGGGACTTGAGCCTTTGGCTACGGAAATTATGCTTCAAATGATGAAAACTGAGCCTATAAAAGAGGCTGAAAAGTTTATAAATCTTGAAAAAGAGGTTAATACAGCAGAAGATGCCCTTAATGGAGCTATGGATATTATTGCAGAAATAATTTCTGATGATGCAGATAACAGAGCCATAATAAGAAAAGCAACCTTTAACAACGGTTTAATTGTTACAAAAGCAGTAGACAGCGAAGCTGAAAGTGTATATGAGATGTATTATGATTACAGTGAGCCTATTAAAAAAGCTGCCTCTCATAGAATACTTGCCATAAACCGAGGAGAAAAAGAAAAAATATTAAGTGTTAAAATTGAAGCTCCTGAAGAAGAAATTTATAAAAAACTTCATCACAAAATTATATTAAATAATGCCTATACTTCCGATTTATTAAAAACTGTAATTGAAGACAGCTACAAAAGACTTATCTCTCCTTCAATAGAAAGAGAAATAAGAAACGAGCTTACAGAAAAGGCAGAAGACGGAGCTATAAAAGTATTTGGTCAGAATTTAAAACAGCTTTTATTACAGCCACCTATTAAGGATAAGGTAGTTTTAGCCCTTGACCCGGGCTTTAGAACAGGCTGTAAGGTTGCTGTAGTTAATGGAATAGGAAAGGTATTGGAAGTTGGAGTTATTTATCCTCTTTTTAAGGAAAATCAGATTTTAGAATCAGAAAAGAAAATCTTAAAAATGATAGATAAATATAAAGTAGATATTATTGCAATAGGTAACGGTACTGCCTCAAGAGAAACTGAAATGTTTGTTGTAAATCTTATTAAAAAGGAAAATCTTAAAGTTCAGTACATAATTGTAAATGAGGCAGGAGCCTCTGTTTATTCAGCATCAAAACTTGGTGCCGAGGAATTTCCTGATTTTGATGTAGCTTTAAGAAGTGCCGTAAGTCTTGCAAGAAGATTACAGGACCCTCTTGCAGAGCTTGTTA
>JBJFFW010000225.1:0-3088 GCA_051892075.1 Lachnospirales bacterium | reverse complement strand
TCAGTCGCAAATACCTTTTGTAGCCGGCTTAATTAGCTGGTTTTAAAGGGTAGGATTGAAAAAACTAAATCCCCAAACGGGGACGGAAACATATTTTCGATTTCTACAAAAGTAAGATTTGTCATAGTGTTGAAAAAACTAAATCCCCAAACGGGGACGGAAACTCTTAATTAAATCATTGTTCATTCTAGCTTTGTTTAAGTTGAAAAAACTAAATCCCCAAACGGGGACGGAAACTTTAGTCCTGACTCTCTTAAGTTCATCTTCCTTGTTGTTGAAAAAACTAAATCCCCAAACGGGGACGGAAACATTTCCCACTCTGATATATAGTATTCTACAATATAGTTGAAAAAACTAAATCCCCAAACGGGGACGGAAACTATTTTTAATGTAATGTGGTAAAATTTCAGGACAATCAGTTGAAAAAACTAAATCCCCAAACGGGGACGGAAACTTCTACATAGGCGGCAGTGTTCTTTCCTTCTGCCTCTAAGTTGAAAAAACTAAATCCCCAAACGGGGACGGAAACATCATCATAATTCATTTGGTAATTTTCTAAATATGGTTGAAAAAACTAAATCCCCAAACGGGGACGGAAACATGCTTTATTGCTCTTATTAATTTATCTCGCATATTGTTTAAAAGACTAAACCCCCAAACGGGGACGGAAACTAGACTACTGCACTTAGAATACTCTTTTTTAGTATTGTTGAAAAAACTAAATCCCCAAAGGGGACGGAAGAGGGGGGTGGCATTAATGAGTTATTTATATATAACAGAAAACGGAGCTACAATGAATATTAATGGTGGATATTTTGAAGTCAATTATAAAAATGGCTTAGTTCACAAAATACCAAAGGAAACTCTTGAAAATGTCGTTTTTTTTGGAAATATATCTATTACAACACCTTGCACAAAGGAGCTATTGAAAAGAGGTATTCCAGTAAGCTATTTTTCTGCAAATGGAGCTTATTATGGAAGACTTGAATCTACATCCCATAAAAATATAGGTAGATTAAAAAAGCAGATTTATTTAAGCGATGATAATATATTTGCGTTTAAAATGGCAAAACAATTTATTAAAGCTAAGATAAATAATCAGCTAGTACTGCTTAGAAGATATTCAAGAAATTATTGTGTAGATTTAAAGGATGAATTGGATTCATTAAAAATATATAAAGATAAAATACAATGTGTATTGGATAGTAATGAGTTAATTGGATATGAAGGGAACGCAGCAAAAAAATATTTCTTAGGTATATCAAAAATTATTAAGCCTGATTTTGCCTTTAATGGCAGAAATCGTATGCCACCTAAGGACCCTTTTAATTCTCTTATTAGTTTTGGGTACACTTTACTTATGCACGAAATTTATGGTGAAATTGAAAATAAAGGACTTACACCTTATTGTGGCTTTTTGCATAAAGACCACGAAAGGCATCCAACATTAGCTAGTGATTTAATGGAGGAATGGCGTGCAGTTATAGTTGATTCTACTGTACTAAGTCTCATACAAGGAAATGAAATATCCATAGATGAATTTGATGTTGATTCGGAAACGGGTGGAGTTTTATTATCTAATAATGCTATGAAAGTATTTATAAAAAAATATGAGAATAAAATGAGAAGTGAAAATACATACCTTGGATATAAATCAACATATAGAAAATGTTTGTGGCATCAAGTATATGTATTGGTTAAAGCAATAGAGGAAAATAATCCTTTACTTTATGAGCCTATTACGATAAGATAGGACTAAGAGGGGTATGTTTTATGAAAATTATCGAAAAGGATAATTATTTTTTTGGCACAAATGAGCCTGTTTATAGTAGTAAAAAACTTGTCCTTATTATTTATGATATTATTGACAATAAAAGGCGACTCAAATTTTCAAAATTTTTGGAAAAATATGGTATTAGAGTTCAGAAATCTGCTTTTGAAATGATAATTTCAACAAAGCAATATAATGATTTAGTTGCAAAAATACCAAGTTATATTAATGATGAGGACAATGTTAGAGTTTATAGGCTTAAAGCTGTAGGAGAAGTTATATCATGGGGAAGTGGAATGACTTGTGCTGAAGAAGTAATAATATTATAAGAGGTTTATAAAATGAAAAGAGTTTTGTTTACACCTGTGGGTTTAACAGACCCAATTTCAAATTTTAGAGATGGGGCAATGCTTAATATATGTAGATTTTGCAATATTGACAAGGTCTATATTTATTTATCAAAAGAAGTTTATGGTTATCATAAACACGACAATAGATATATTTATTGCCTTGAAAAGTTAGCTAAAAATATGAATAAAAAAATTGAATATGAAATTATTGTTCGTGAAAAATTAGAAGATGTACATTTGTTTGATTTTTTTATAGATGAATTTAGAAGTATTTTAAAAAATATATATAAAGAAAATATTACTTCTAAGATTTATCTTAATGTATCTTCAGGTACACCTGCAATGAAAAGTGCTCTCCAAATTCTAGCTGCTTTTAGAGAAATAGAGATGACACCTGTTCAAGTAAGTACACCTGAAGGTAAAAGTAATCCTCATGCTGAAGAAAAAATTAATTATTGTCCTGAACAAATGTGGGAATGTAATGAAGATAATGTAAATTCTAAAAATAGGTGCACCATTTCAAAAAATATCAATTTTCTTTCTCAAATAAAGAAAAAAATGATTTCAGAGCTTATAAATAAGTATGATTATATAGGTGCTAAAACACTTGCTGACAGTATGAAAGATTTATTAAGTCCTAAATTTATGAAATTACTAGATGCTGCTTGTATGAGATTAAGGCTTGATTACACCAATGCCAATAATACTTTTAGAGAATATAATTTTAAACTTTTAGAACATACTCAGTCTAATGTAGCAGCTATATCAGAATATTTACTTTTTCTCGATTTAAAAGTAAGAAAAGGTGAACTAGCAGATTTTTTAAGGGCAATTACTCCAATCCTAGCCGATTTATTTGAACTAATATTAAAAGACTGTTTTAACTTTGATGTTAATAATTATGTATATACAGATAAAAATAATATTAGAAAATGGGATAAAATCAAATTATCAAATACACCTGAAA
>JBJFFW010000224.1:0-3090 GCA_051892075.1 Lachnospirales bacterium | reverse complement strand
GAGAGTACAAATATTAGTTCTGTAAATAGGTAGGTGGTGTTATGCAATATTTAATATGGCCAACAAAAAGTCACTCTATTAATAGCGGTTTTGGTTATCGTTCATTTCAGGGTCCTGAAGTGCATGATGGTATTGATATAAGCAAAAACGGTGGACTGGAATTATATGCTGTTGCTGATGGTACCGTAACTGAAGCAACAAACGGTCATGGCTATGGTAATTATATATCCTTAAATATAGGTGGAGGACTTACCGCCTTTTATGGACATTGTGCTTCCTTAAAGGTAAAGAAAGGGCAGAAAGTCAAGCAAGGTGATGTAATAGGTATTATGGGAAATACAGGACACTCATTTGGTGTTCATCTGCATTTTAGTCTGGTTGTATCAAAAGCCTATGCTTCTAAATACTCTATGGTTACAACATCTAATAAAATTGTGAAGGCTTCAGATAATTCGGCAAAGGAATGTAGTTGCTATACTTGGCGATATTGTATAAATCCTGTTCCGTATCTAAATGGTTCGGTATCTGTTAATGCAAAAACACAAGTAAAAAGACAATATCTAGGCAAATTCGACATTACAGCTTATTGCCCTTGCTCTAAGTGTTGTGGGAAATATGCAAATGGTATTACTGCAACAGGCACAAAAGCAAAGGCAAATCATACTATTGCTGTAGACCCTAAAGTTATACCCTATGGCTCTGTTGTGGAGATTGAGGGAAAAAGGTATGTAGCAGAGGATTGTGGTGGTGCAATTAAAGGAGCTAGAATAGATATATTCTATAATACACACAGCGAGGCTTTATCGTCTGGATATGGGCATAAAATGTGTGATGTGTATTTGTTACAAGGGGCAACCAGCGATAATATTGATGACTATAATATAGTTAGGACATCATTTAACATCGAAAAAAAGAGTGTTGATAATATCCCGGACTTTAACAAAGCTGAAAAAAGCAAAATGTTGAGAAATTGGAAAAACACTCAAGGTATGTTGTTGAAAATTATACATCAAAACATAATTTATGATGTATCTAATCTTTGCTATGGTGATGTGCAACTTGTTACTAAGAGGAGAGCTACTCCGGGAAAACTTACATTTAAAATTGCAAGGGATGTTGCTGAAGCAGGAACTATTTCCTTTGAAGAAGGTGATGCAGTTTGTCTTATGTATAACGAAACAGATATGTTTTGGGGATATATATTTAAAAAGCAAAGGACAAAAGAGCAGATAATAACTGTTACAGCCTATGACCAAACTAGATATTTAAAGGCTAAAGATACATACTGTTATTCTAAGACAGCCTCTGAACTTATTAAAACAATATGTTCAGATTATAAACTTCAAGTAGGTTCTATAGCTGATACAGAATATATGATAAATGAAAGAGTGGAAGATAATCAATCGTTGCTTGATATTATATATACTGCTCTTGATTTTACAAATATTTATACAGGCAAAGGTTTTATATTTTATGATGATTTTGGAGATATAACCCTTAAATCCTATGATGAAATGAATACAAATATGTGCTTTCTAAGTGACAGTGATGAATTTATAGATTTTAACTATTCTACGGATATTGATACAAATACATACAATAGAGTTGTGCTGTATAGAGATAATTCTGAAACAGGCAGCAGAGAAGTCTATGTATCACAAGATAGCATTAATGAAATTAAATACGGTATTCTGACTTATACTGAAAAGGTTTCTGATAGCTATTCTGAATCACAAATACAAGATTTGGCTAATAGATATTTAGCTCTTTACAACAGGCTTAACAGAAGTTTGACTATAGAAAGAACAGGAATAGCGACTTTAAGGGCAGGAATGAGTGTGTATTTGCAAATTGATGATGTTGGAGAAAAATTATACAGAGGTTGTATGATAGAAAGTTGCACTCACACTTTTTCCAACAATGAACATAATATGAAACTTGAACTTATTTGTAATAATGAAAATGATGTTGTAAATAAGGAGTGATTTAAGTGGATAATTTAGCTGAAATATTAAAAATGTCTATATTGCAAACTTTAGAAGCCTCTAAACCTGTTGAATTAATTGAGGCGGAAGTTATAGATTGCAACCCTCTTACAATAAAAATAAGTGATAAGCTTAATCTTTCTAAGTCCAATCTGGTATTAGCAAAAGGTCTTGAACTGGAAAAAGGCGACAAAGTTCTTACCATAAGAGCGAGGGGCGGACAAAAATATTATGTTATATGTGAGGTGGAAAAGTAAATGATACCTGTAAATATAGTAAATGGGTACAAAATAATTAAATACCCTACAAAAACATATTATTTTGACATTGAAAACAAAAGGATAAAAGGTGTAGTTGATGGTAAAAAGGCTATGAAACAAGCTATCTATAAAATCCTTATGACAGAAAGATATGAATATCTGATATATGACCGCAAATATGGCACAGAAATCAAGGATTTATTTGGAAAAGATGTACATATTGCCTGTGCAGTTTTGCAAAGAAGAATAATAGATGCTTTAACTTGTGATGACAGAATTTTTGATGTGTATGATTTTGAGTTTGCAACAAACAAAAATACGGTATCTGTTAATTTTACCGTTGCTACAGAGTTCGGGGAAGTAGAGGAGGATATAAGTATTAATGTTTGAAGAAATGACTTTTGAAAATATTTTAAAAAGTGCCTTGTCGAAAGTATCATCTGATGTTGATAAAAGACAAGGCTCTATTATTTATGATGCAATAGCTCCGGCTTGTGCTGAACTGGCACAGGCTTATATTCAGATGGATTTAATATTAGAAAATTCCTTTGCTGATACAGCCATAAGGGAATATTTGATTTTAAGAGCAAAGGAAAGAGGTATAGAACCCTATGAAGCCACAAGAGCAGTCCTAAAAGGTGTTTTTAACTGTGATGTGCCTGTTGGCAGTAGATTTAGCCTTGATGGTTTGTATTATACTGTTTTTGAAAAAATATCTGATTATGAATACAGAGTAGGTTGCGAAACTTATGGTACTGAGGGCAACAATCATCTTGGCAGGTTACTGCCTTTAGAAACAATAGAAGGACTGGAAACAGCAAACTTAACAGAGCTTTTAATTGCAG
>JBJFFW010000223.1:0-14081 GCA_051892075.1 Lachnospirales bacterium | reverse complement strand
ATCAGATTTTATACCATATTTTTCTTTAAGCTGATTGACCCTTGTTAAATCAGGGTTAGAAAATTTATTATAATCTACTCCTGTAGCCTGAACGAAAATATCCTTTTTAACATTATAGCTTTTAAGAAGTTTTTTGACCTTATCAGTAGGCACAATAACAGAATCTACCCTTTCACAAAGAATTTTACTAAGACCTCTCACAACATTTTTGGCAAATTCACTATTTTTACCGGGTATTTTTAAATAATGAGTATAATCCTCATAAACAGTATGATAGGTATGAATTTGAGGAATATTAAATTTTGTAGCTGTAAGCCTTGCAAGATGCCCCATAACAAATTCAGTTTGAGAATGAACAATATCAAGTTTAAGTTTTTCAATTTCCCTTAAAGCCTTTCTCATTCTAAAAAGACAAACTCTCCTATCCTTTAAAAGCAAAAAAGGCAAACTATATTTTCTTATTACATTTTTATCTTTCTCTCTGTTTCCTCTAATTTCAGGTGCAAAAACAAAAACCTCGTGACCCAGTGCCTCAAGTCCCCTTTTAAGTTGTTGTGTTGATGTAGCAACACCGTTAATCTCCGGATAATATGTATCTGTAAATAAGCCTATTCTCATTAAATCACTCCTCGTACAATTTTATTATATAATAAAATTGACTAAATAGCAAAGAATTTTGTGTAAATTTTGGTTAAAAAAAGGCTGAAGAAAAATTCCTCAGCCTTTAAAAACATATTTTTACTTATTTGTAAGATATTCGTCAATAGCAGCAGCAGCCTTTTTACCTGCACCCATAGCAAGAATAACTGTTGCAGCACCTGTAACAGCATCACCGCCGGCATAAACACCCTCACGAGTAGTTAAACCAGTTTCTTCCTCAGCTACAATACACTTCCACTTATTAGTATCAAGACCAGGAGTGTTAGAAGAAATAAGAGGGTTTGGAGAAGTACCAAGACTCATAATAACAGTATCAACATCCATTGTAAATTCACTATTAGGAACAACAACAGGGCGTCTTCTGCCACTTTCATCAGGCTCACCAAGTTCCATCTTAACACACTTCATACCACATACCCAACCATTTTCATCAACTAAAATTTCAGTAGGGTTAGTAAGAACATCAAAAATAATGCCCTCCTCTTTAGCATGATGAACTTCTTCTGCTCTTGCAGGAAGCTGTTCTTCAGCTCGTCTGTATACAATATGACTTTCAGAACCAAGTCTTAAAGCAGTTCTTGCAGCGTCCATAGCTACATTACCGCCACCAATAATAGCAACTTTCTTACCAATCTTAACAGGAGTATCATAATTTTCATCAAAAGCCTTCATAAGATTAACTCTTGTTAAAAATTCGTTAGCTGATAATACACCGTTAGCCTGTTCACCAGGAATACCCATAAACTTAGGAAGACCTGCACCACTACCGATAAATACAGCATCAAAGCCTTCATCTTCAAAAAGCTGGTCGATAGTAATAGTTCTGCCAATAATAATATTAGTTTCAATCTTAACGCCAAGCTTTTTAATATTTTCAACTTCGCTTGCAACTACAGTATCCTTTGGAAGTCTGAATTCAGGAATACCATAAGTAAGTACACCACCGGCTTTATGAAGTGCCTCAAAAATAGTAACATCATAGCCCTTCTTAGCTAAATCACCTGCACAAGTAAGACCTGCAGGACCTGCACCAATTACAGCAACCTTCTTGCCATTTGCATCTTCCTTAGCAGAAAGGTCAATATTATTTTCTCTTGACCAGTCAGCAGTAAATCTTTCAAGCTTACCAATAGATACTGCATCACCCTTCTTGCCAAGTACACACTTACCCTCACACTGATTTTCCTGTGGACATACTCTACCACATACAGCAGGAAGTGCAGAATATTTAGCAATTTCCTTAGCAGCACCCTCAAAATCCTTTTCAGCAATATGGTGGATAAATCCAGGAATATTAATATTTACAGGACAGCCCTGAACACATAATGGCTTAGGACAGTTAAGACATCTTGCTGCCTCAACAACAGCCTCCTCTGCATTATAACCAAGACATACCTCATCAAAGTTTGTAGCTCTAACCTTTGGGTCCTGTTCTCTTACAGGAACTTTAGTAAATCTATCTGCCATTATTTGTCACCTCCACAGCCGCAGCCACCATTTTTATGGGTTGCACCTTCTTCAAATCTAAGTTTAGCCTGACCTTCTTCAGTCTTATACATAGCCTGACGACGCATAGCCTCATCATAGTCAACTAAATGACCATCAAATTCAGGTCCGTCAACACAGGCAAACTTAACCTCATCACCTACAGTTACTCTACAAGCACCACACATACCTGTACCGTCAACCATAATTGGGTTCATACTAACAATAGTAGGAATACCAAGCTCTTTTGTCATCATAGAAGTAAACTTCATCATAATCATAGGTCCGATAACTACTGCATGGTTATACTTTTTACCCTGAACTTCAACAAGCTCTTTTAAAAGGTCTGTAACTCTGCCGTTGTAGCCATAAGTGCCATCGTCTGTAGAGATATAAAGATTTTCGGCAACTTCTTTCATCTCATCTTCAAGAATAATTAAATCCTTAGTTCTTGCACCAATAATAACATCAACCTTGTAGCCTCTTTCTTTAAGCCACTTAACCTGTGGATAAACAGGGGCAGCACCAACACCACCGGCTACAAAAATAATGTTCTTACTTGCAAGTTCTTCTTCTGATGCCTCACACAAATCACTAGGTCTGCCTAAAGGTCCTACAAAATCACAAACAAAGTCGCCCTCATTATAGCTCATAAGCTCCATTGTAGACTTGCCAATAGCCTGAGTAACAATAGTAACTGTGCCTCTTTGGGCATCATAATCACATACTGTAAGTGGAATTCTCTCACCTACTTCTGTATTTTTAACAATAATAAACTGACCAGGTAATGCAGACTTAGCAACTCTAGGTGCTTCAATTTCCATAAGGAAAATTGTGTCTGTAAGCATGGCCTTTTTAACTATTTTATACATATTAATCCTCCTTCTGATTTTATGTATAACAAATCTATGATAATATATCTCATCTATTATACTATAAATAACAAATTTTTTAAACATTTTTTTTCATTTTTATTAAATTTTTTCGGATTTTGTGCAATTTTTACAACTAAAATCCACCTTATTACCGTATAAATTAAAAAAATGCTTGCTATTTATATAAATTAAAGATAAAATATAACTATGAATTATATTGATTTTTATATAGAGGTGTAAACTATGGCTGAAATTAGCAATAACGAATTAATTAATCACAACAGAAAAAAAAGGCGGGGAGTTATTCCTATTGTGCTTATTATTTCTCTTGCAATAGGTCTTATTGTGGGAGCAATGAGCTTTTTTATTTCCTATAAATATATGATTACTGACAGTGCAGATGAAATTCCACAGGATAGTTTTTCTGCTAATGATATGGCAGGTCAGGTTCAGGCTAATCTTATAGGCTCTGATATTGATGCTGTTGTAAAAAGTGTTGATGCTTCTGCTAAAACCATTACTTTTTACAATCTTAAAAATGATACTACAACTACTGTAAATGCTACTGAAAATACTACCTATCCTAAAGAAGTTACCTTTGAAAGTATTAAAATTGGTGATATTTTTACTTATGTTTTTGATAAGGATAAAAATATTACTGAAATTAAAACTTGTAAAGATGAATGGGTGATAGAAGATGTTGGCCTTGCAGTAAGTACATCTGCTAAAATGCTTAAATTTGGTGATATGGCAGAAAAATATGCAGGCACTTCTTATAAATATGTTGATAGCCTTACTACCGTAAGATTTAATAATGAGTATTTAACTCTTGAAAATATAAGTCCTATGGATTATGTTATGGTTAAGGGTTATGACAATGGCAGAGTGAATAAGGCTTATTCTGTTACCATTAAAAAAAGCCATGGCGAGCTTCAAATTCAAAATATTAACTATATTGATAATGTTAAGCTTGAAATTAATGGTAAAACCTACACTCCAAGTACAGAAGACCCAAGAATGATTTTAACAGAGGGAACTTATAATATTATAATTACAGGGGACAACTGTGAACCTACTTCTAAAGAAGTTATTATTGACCCTAGCAAGCCTTTTGTTATTGACCTTTCACAGATTATGGTTAAGGCAGGTGCTCTTGATGTGTCAACAAATGTAAGGGGTTGCAAAATTTATATTAATAATAAAGAATATCAGGAAGGAGAAACAATACTTCTTGAATATGGAAAATATGAAGTAAGAGCTACTAAAGATGGCTATAATGAGGCAAAGGGGCAGGTTACTATTGATGCTGATAATAACTATATCGACCTTGACCTTGATAAAATTGATAAATCAGGTACAGTAAGTATTACAGCCTCTCCGTCTAATGCAGAGATATTTATTGACGGTATCTCCTACGGAACAGGCTCCGTTACCAAAAATGTGGCTCTTGGTTCTTATGTTGTAAGTGCTTCAGCAAGTGGCTATAATACAGAAAAAAAGCAGATTAATGTTACTGCTGAGGGTCAGCAAATAAATGTTAACTTAAATCTTAGTTCTGCACAGTAAAAGAGATGGTGAAATATGAAAGATAATAATTCAGGCAGCCTTGGCAGTGAAATATTTGATATGATTGAATCCTATAGGTCATCTATTGATATCCACACTATGAGTAGGCTTAAAAGAATACCTAATGTGAATAATATTGGTAATTTTGAGCTGTTTTGGAATATGTTAAGGGATTCAAAAAGCGGTAAATATAAGCTTATTTCACAAGCCACCGTCATTACTTTTATTGGCTCTATACTTTATGTAATATCTCCTGTTGATATTATTCCCGATAGTATGGGAATTGTGGGACTTCTTGATGATATGGCTGTTATTGCCTATGCCATAAGAAGTTTGTATGAGGAACTTTGTGCTTATAAACTTTGGCTTGCCACAAGAGATTTATCTCTTAAAGATGCCCATAAACTTATTGTGGATATAATGTCTGAATTTGAAGATTTTGTTTAATATAAAAAAGGCTCTGTGTAAATCAAGTATACACAGAGCCTTTCTATTACTTTGTAATTGTCGCTTCAAATAAGCTATTATCTTGTTCAAACTCTTTTAATAATTCTTTTTCCATCTCCAATATAGGAGTAAATGTTAGCTTTATACCATTGGGTGCAAACCTCAAAACCTTCTTAGCTTATGTTATATTTAATATTTATAAAAATGTCAACAATAAAATTTATTCATCATAATACTCTAGTATCAATTCTTACAAGCCACACCACTTCTTATAGCAGCCTCACTTACAGCCTTAGCAATATCCTTTGACACACTCTTATTAAGAGCAGAAGGAATTATAATACCCTTTTCTAAATCCTCATCAGTTACAAGTTTAGAAATAGCATCTGAAGCTGCAAGCATCATTTCCTCGTTAATATCACTTGCTCTAACATCTAAAGCACCTCTGAAAATTCCAGGGAAAGCAAGAACATTATTAATCTGGTTAGGATAATCAGACCTGCCTGTAGCAACAACTCTTGCACCTGCCTCAAGAGCAATATCAGGTAAAATTTCAGGGTTAGGGTTAGCCATAGCAAAAATAATGGCATCTTTATTCATAGTCTTAACCATATCTCCTGTTAAAATATTAGGAGCAGAAACACCAATAAAAATATCAGCACCCTTTATAATATCAGCCAAAGCGCCATCTTCTCTATTAGGATTTGTAATAGAGGCAAGCTCTGTAAGAGAAGGGTCCTCAAAAGTCTTATTAGCAGAAATTACACCGTCAATATTTCTCATTACAATATTTTTAAATCCTGCCTTTAATAAAAGCTTTGCAATAGCAGTACCTGCTGCACCTGCACCACTCATTACAACCTTACATTCTTCTGCAACTTTGCCTGTAAGTTTTAAAGCATTTCTAATACCTGATAAAACAACTACGGCTGTACCATGCTGGTCATCGTGGAATACAGGAATTCTGCACATTTTCTTTAATCTTTCTTCAATTTCAAAACATCTTGGAGCACCTATATCCTCAAGGTTAATACCGCCAAAGCTGTCTGAAATATGATAAATAGTATTTACAACCTCATTAGTATCCTGAGTGTTTACACAAATAGGAAAGGCATCAACATCGGCAAATTCCTTAAATAATACGCACTTACCCTCCATAACAGGCATACCTGCCACACCGCCAATATTACCAAGACCTAAAACTGCTGAACCATCAGTAATAACAGCAACCATATTATGCTTTCTTGTAAGTTCATAAACCTTATCAGGGTCTTCCTTAATGGCAAGACAAGGCTCTGCTACTCCCGGAGTATAAGCTACAGACAAATCATCGGCATTATTTACCTCTGCTCTTGAAACAACCTCAATCTTGCCTGCCCATTTAGCGTGTTTTTCCATTGCAATTTTTTTGTAATCCATTTTTATTTTCTCCTTTGTATTAAATATCATTGAAATCTCTGTTTAAATTCTTTTTGAGCTTCTCTTTGCTGGTCTTTTTTAGCAATATCCGCTCGCTTATCATAAAGTTTTTTACCTCTTGCAATAGCTATATCAATCTTAACAAGACTGCCTTTAAAATAAACTTTAAGAGGAACTATTGTAAGACCATCTCTTGTAACAGCCCCCATAAGTTTATTAATTTCGCTTTTATGAAGTAAAAGTCTTCTGTCTGCAAGAGGGTCGTGGTTAAAAATATTACCAAATTCATAAGGACTAATGTGCATTTGTTTTATAATAGCCTCACCATTTTCAATTTTAATAAAGCTATCTTTTAAATTACATCTTCCTGCCCTCATAGACTTAACTTCTGTTCCCCTCAATGCCATACCAGCCTGAAAGGTTTCCAAAATAAAATAATCATGATAAGCTTTTTTATTATTAGCTATTAATTTTACAGTATCTTTAGCCATTATTTATCACTCCTTTAAGTGCCTCTAAAACATCATAAGGCACTTCCAAATTGCCATATCCTACTCCTAAATCAAGCTTTGGCTTATTGGCACCATGAAAATCACTTCCACCGCTTAATTTAAGTCTGTTTTTATCTGCTATTAACTTAATATATTTTGTATCAGACAGACTATGGGTTGAATAATAAGCCTCTATACCCTTTAAACCCAAACCTGCCATTTCAGATACGGCATTTTCAAGCCTTGCCTTTGAAAATTTATAGAGCAAAGGGTGAGCCAAAATAGCAACTCCACCGGCATTATTAATCATATTAATAGTATCTTTTAAATTAAAGCACTCTCTTTTAACATAAGCAGGCTTTCCCTGTCCTAAAAATCTGTCAAAAGCTTCCTGATTAGATGAAACATAGCCTTTTTCTTTTAAAACCTTTGCAAAATGAGCCCTAGTAATTGTACCACCCTTTGCTTGGTTTACAATATCATAATAGGTTATATCAAGACCTAAATCTGCCAATTTTAAAGCCATAAGCTTATTTCTTTCACTTCTTTTATAGCGCATATTATTAAGCTTAAATTTAAGTTCTTCATTAAACCTATCCACAAAAAGCCCAACTATATGAACTTCCACACCTTCATATTCAGTTGATACCTCAATACCGCTTATAACTTCGACACCAATTTTATCACCAATGATTTTTGCTTCCTCAATGCCATTTAAAGTATCGTGGTCAGTAATAGCAACGGCTGATAAATTTTTCTCATAAGCATATTTTACAAGCTCACTAGGAGTCAAAGTTCCGTCAGAAGAAGTGGTATGGGTATGTAAATCAATTTTTTTCACAATTACCCCTCCATTATTTAAAATTCTCCACATATATATCATAATCTAAAATTGAAAATTTAACAATAGTAAATTAGGAATATTTTTCAAATTTTTATCATAAATTTTTACTAATTATATATACAGGAGGCAAAAACAATGTCAGATTTTAAAAATTCACCAATAACCGCCCTTTTAAAAGCTACTTTAGTAAGCTATGGTATAACAATGGTTGTTTTTATAATTTATACCCTATTAATTACATACTCAAACATTTCAGAAAGCTATGTATCACCTCTTGCCCTTATAGTTACAGCAATTTGCTGTGTTGTAAGTGGATTTGTTACGGCAAAAACAGCAGGTAAACGAGGAATAATATGGGGAATTGCATCAGGAGGAGTGTATATGGCGATAATGTTTAGTCTTGGAATATGCACAATTCCAACTTTTGAACTTAATCAAAAATTTGTAATTAGTCTTATTCTCGCTCTTATTGGAGGTGGAATTGGGGGAATATTTGGAGTGAACAAAAAATAAGCCATTTTATTCAATTAAAAAGACAATTTATTATATCAAATTTTATTTCTTGGGGACTTTGTCCCCGATAAACATAATCTGAATAACATAAAAAAGCTGCAAATAAGCCTAAGCCCATTTGCAGCAAATTTAATTAAATTAGAATAAGTTAGTTAATCTGACACCAGGAATAATATTATTATTAAGGTCAGCTTTAAGTGAATCTCTATAAGCATGAACAGCCTCTCTAATTGAAGTCTGTAAGCTTTCATCTGGAGTTTCTAAAGTCATACCAGTAGGCACTCTGTCGCTTTCCTTATTACTAAAGCTGTAAATATGACCTGAAGATGTACCAATAGTCATATCTCCCATCCAATAATTTCTACCATTATCAAAGCTTATACCATTAACAACATCTATTGTTGCCTTAGCATTATTCTGGTCATAACCCTTACTTGTATTATCAAAGGCGATACAATTTTCAATATATCTCTGTGCCTCTACAGTTGTATTAACTGAACCGAACTTAAATCCGTTAGGGTTACCGTTCCAGTTAGCTGAGTGCATTCTCTCATAAGTTTCACTACCGCCAAGTAAGCTAATTGTAGTCTTAGGCCATGTAGCATTAGCACCGGCTGTAGAGTAAGTTGTGTATAATCTGTTGTTATACTTAGTTTCAAAATCAGGGTCTTCCTTAATTAACTGTTTAACATATAATAAGTTCTTATCTAAAGGATTGCCTGCATCATAATCATATTCGCCTGTGAATACGCTTGCCTGACCATTGTTCCATGCAAGACACTCAATATAATAAATCTTACCTACAAGAGGAACATCAGCATAATCGAAACTATCCCAACCATCATCAGAGTTTTCAAATGAACGACAGTTATAGAAGTAGTTTCTTTCACCAGCTTCAAGCTTTACAGAGAAACCATCGGCATCACTACCAAGTTTCTGAACAATATCACCATTTCTATAAGAGTCTACACCAATAAATGTGTTGTACTCACCACCGCCTGTAATAGATACACCTGAGTTATTGTTATATCTAAATACACAATCCTTAATAAGAGCATGACCTGACTTGCTGCCCTTAATTCTCATACCACAATCAGGAGCATTTTCAATTATAAGATTTTCAAGGTTATAGTAACTACCACCCATTCTTATACCTGTTTTGCTTTCTCCGCTTGTATCAGAACTATCTCTGTAGCTTGCAAAGTTAATGCTTGGTGAAGTACCGTCTTCCTTTGTAACACCAATAATATTTACATTAGCATTTCTTGTATTTAAAGATAAAGTAGCTGTACAGTCAATATCATTTTGAACATAAACATCAACATTAGTCTGAGCAACAGCAGCCTTTAATTCATCAAAATCAGTTACATAAACAGCATTACCTGTTGTAGTAATTTCAGATGGAATTTCATCTTCTGTAGTAACCTCTGTAGTTGTTTCAGAAGTTTCAACAGTATCAAAAGTAATTCTTACAGAAGTAATATTTACACTGTTGTCAGCCTTTATAGAATAAGCACCGGCAGGAAGATTAGCACCATAAAGTCTTTCTTCATAATCTACGCCCATAAAATATTCTTCCTTGCTAACCTGACCATTAGGACCTGAAAGAGAAATACTTCTAATATCATCAGAACTTGTGCTTGCGTGCTTAGCTGTTACATAAACATTAGCACCTTCGCCTAATTCAAATTCAAGCCAAATATTTTTAGAAAGTCTGATTCTAGTATCATTTGAACCGTTTGCTGTACCAGGCTTAATTACCATTGTAATATATGGGTCAACAAAATTAGCTGCTGCAAAATTAGCGGCAGTAAGCTCATAATCACTTCTTACAACACCATCATCAGGGGCAGCAGTAGTTATTTCAGTAACTTCCTCAGTTGTAACCTCTGTAGGTTCTTCTGTTGTAATTTCAGTAGATTCTTCAACAGGCATAGTATAATTCTTATCTAAAACCTTCTGTAAAATAATAGCCGCATCTTTACTGTCAATTACACCGTTGCCATCAACATCAGCAGCAGAAATATATTCTCCCTTAGACAATACATTTTGAATAACTGCTGATACATCGTCCGCCGTTAAAGCTCCATCTGAGTTTGCATCTCCCCATACAGCAGCATTTGCACTTACAAGGGATACAGGAATCATAGACAGAGTTAATAAAAGTGCCAAAAATTTTTTCATAACTTAAATCTCCTTTGTCGTAATAAATTTTATAATTATGTTAATTCTAACATATTTTATATATGTTAGCAATAGCATTTATAACCGAAAAACATCAGTTAAAATTATGTAATCTTTCCAATTTAATTAAACACATCACAAAGTTCTACTCCAGGAATTATGTCATTATAAAGTTTTTCATAGAGAGATTTTTTATAAGAATGTACTTTTTCTCTTAAAGCTATTTGTTCATCTTCACTTGGAGTTGTAATATCAAGGTTTCCTCTGTCATCATTATTTTCCCCGCCAAAGCTTAAAGCGGTTCCCTGCTGAGAAAGAGCTGTCATTTTACCCATCCAATAATTTTGAACATTATCAAAACTTAAACCGTTTATAATATCATAATTTGCTGAACCATTATTTTGGTCATAGCCTTTGGCTGTAGTCTGATGTTCATTACCTAAATGGTCAAAAGCTATACAGTTTTCAACATATCTGTAAGAAGTGTTTGGTGTTTCTGCTGAACCAAACTTAAAGCCGTTAGGATTTCCTCCCCAAAGGGTTGAATGAAGCTCAGAATAATTCCTTGTCATATTACCATAAAGAGTAATTGTAACCTCAGGCCAGCC
Source organism: Lachnospirales bacterium (assembly GCA_051892075.1). Classification (GTDB taxonomy): domain Bacteria; phylum Bacillota; class Clostridia; order Lachnospirales; family CAG-274; genus HGM11788. The sequence continues at coordinate 2,989 of JBJFFW010000223.1, read as the reverse complement.
TACTACTGTTCTGTTGTTATATTCAGTTTCAAAATCAGGATATTCCTTTAAAATAGCCTCTACATAAAGTAAGTTTTTATCTAAAGCATAGCCTTTTTCATAGTCATACTCACCTGTAAATACATAAGGATTACCATTATTCCAAGCAAGACACTCAATATAATAAACACTTCCTATATAAGGAGTACCTCTGTCGTAGCTATCCCAACCGTCATCACTGTTTTCAAAAGCTCTGCAACTATAGAAATAATTATTTTCCCCAGCTTGAAGCTTAACGGAAAAACCGTCGGCATCATCACCGCATTTTTGAACGATATCACCGTTTCTATAAGAATCTACACCAATAAAGGTATTATTTGAGCCACCACTTGTTACGGAAATACCTGAATTATTGTTATATCTGAATACACAATTTTTAACTAAAGCATAGCCTGAACCTGAGCCTGTAATTCTCATACCACAGTCACCGGCTTTTTCAACAATAAGATTTTCTAAATTATACTTACTTCCGTTCATATAAATACCACAAGCAGATGAACCTGTAGATGTGTTTGTATCTCTAAACTTAGTAAAATCCAGTTTTGGAGAAGTACCGTCAGCCTTTGTAACACCAATAATATTTACATTGGCATTTTTATTTGACAAATTAAGTCTTTGAGTACACTCAATATCATCAGTAATATAAATATCTACATTAGTCTTTGTAACAGCAGTTTTTAAATCACTAAAATTTGATACATCAATTCTGTTTCCTGTTGTTGTAATTTCAGTAGGCACTTCAGGAAGTGTTGCAGGTGTATCAGACTTAGTTGTTGTTTCTATAGTAGTTGCTTCAGTTGAGCTTTCTGTTTCAGTTGAAAGTTCAAGACTTTGGTCAACTTCACTTAAAACAACTCTTACACTAAAAAGGTTAATATGGTCACTAGATGTAATAACATAACTGCCTCTGCCTACTGTTGCATATAAAACCTCTGTTGGGTCAACACCCTTTTCATAACCATTTGAGGCAATATATGTACCGTTTGAAGTAGAAAGAAATACAGTTCTTGTGCCTTCAGTAGTGTTTGAAGCGTGTTTTGCTGTAATATAAATATTGGCATTACCACCTACTTTAAATTTAAGACTGTTTTGATAAAGCCTTATTCTTTCTGAACTAGAAGAAGAAAAATCTCCGCTTGTAGTAAAATATTCATTTCCACTAAAATTAGTTGGAGTAAGCTCGTAATCAGAAGTAATAACTCCCGGTATTGGAGCAATAGTTGTTGTTTCTGTAAGTTCTTCAGTTGTAATTTCTGTAGGCTCCTCTGTTGTAATCTCTGTAGTTAGCTCAGTTGTAGTTTCTGTTGCTTTTTCTGTAGTAAATTCTGTTGTAGCTTCTGTTGTAATCTCAGTTGTGGTTTCTGTAGTATTATTTTTTTCCACAGGCAATACAAAGCTATTATCTAAGACCTTCTGCAAAATTAAAGCAGCATCTTTTGAATTAATAACCCCATTTTCATCTACATCAGCCATTTTAATATACTCTCCTTCCGTAAGTATATTTTGAAGTGTAAAGCTTACATCATTTACACTAAGCCTGTTATCACCGTCGGCATCACCCCATATAGTGGTATTTGCACTGACAAAGGCAACAGGCAGCATAGAAATAGTAAGTAAAACCGCTAAAAACCTTTTCATAATTTTTAATCTCCTTTGTTAATATTTACATATATTTTAACATAAGGAAAAATTAAATGCAATAGTTAAAGGGAATAAATATGTATAAATTGTAAATTTTATGAATTTTATAATTTTAATCCATTATTGACATTATTAATCATTAAATATATAATTATACTAAGTATTGATTGGAGGTAATCTGTTATGAAAACAATTATATTAACAGGTGGTGGAACTGCCGGTCATGTTACACCAAATATTGCTCTACTTCCTTACCTTAAGGAAGCAGGCTATGATGTAAAGTATATTGGCAGTATAAATGGAATGGAAAAACAGCTTATTGAGGACTGTGGCGTTGAATATTACGGCATAGAATCAGGTAAGCTTAGAAGATATATTGATGCTAAAAATATATCTGATATTTTTAGAGTAGTTAAGGGTGTTCATCAGGCAAGAAAGCTTATTAAAAAATTAAAGCCTGATATTGTATTTTCAAAGGGTGGTTTTGTTGCCGTTCCTGTTGTGGTGGGAGCTTATCTTAATAAAGTGCCTGTAATTTTACACGAATCAGACATTACTCCGGGACTTGCAAATAAACTTGCCATACCTTTTGCAAAGGCTGTATGCACAACTTTTCCTGAGGCAGTAAAAGCTATCCCAGATAATAAGGGTATGCTTACGGGAACTCCTATAAGAGATATGATTTTTGAAGGCAATAAGGAAAAAGGTTTAAATCTTTGCGGATTTAAGGGGGATAAGCCTGTAATGCTTGTTATGGGCGGTTCTCAAGGCTCTGTTAAGATTAATAATTTTATAAGAGAGTTGTTGCCAAAACTTATGGAAAGATTTGATGTTATTCATCTTTGCGGAAAGGGAAATTTTGACAAAACAAGAGCTGAACTTAATGGATATAAACAGTTTGAATATGTTTCAGATGAACTTCCTGATATTTTTGCGGCAACTGATTTTGTAGTATCAAGAGCAGGCTCTAATGCAATTTGTGAATTTTTGGCTTTAAATATGCCAATGCTTTTAATTCCTCTTTCTAAAAAGGCAAGCAGAGGTGACCAGATTTTAAATGCTGAAAGCTTTGAAAAACAGGGTTTTGCAAAGGTTTATGATGAAGATACTATGACCAGCAAAGGTCTTTTTGAGGCTATTACAACTCTTTATGATGAAAAGGATAAATATATTGAAAATATGAAAAAAGCTGATGTTTCAAAGGGTACTAAAGCCGTTATGGAAATTATTTTAAGTGCATCTAAATAGTTTTTGGGGACTTTGTCCCCAAACCCCCACCAGCTTTTTATACGCTTAACAAAACTTTTTG
>JBJFFW010000222.1:0-3111 GCA_051892075.1 Lachnospirales bacterium | reverse complement strand
ATAATACAGTGGAGGGTTATCTTAATACTCAAAGATTCTTTCTTATTGTTGAACCTAAATATTATGATGATGCTTATTATGCCTATAAAAATTTCAGGAAAAATAATCCAGAAATATATAGATATAAAATAGTAGATTGTCAAAAAGTATATGATAGAAGTATTATACCAGTAGAAAACAGCCTTGCTAAAACTATTATTACTGATAATAAATATGCAAAAGCCTACATTAATTATGTATTAGGCAATGTTATAATGTGTAAAAATGATAAAGATTTGCGGAAATATAACACAGCTGTAACTATTGATGGGATGCTGTATAAAGGTTATACTTCCGGCACTATGAACCATAAATTATGGGAAATTCATTATATAGGTAAATCTTCTATTCAACAACAAATCGCTTTCAATGAAAATAAATTAGGTATTTTCACTACGAAAAGTGAGGTTTTAAATAATGTTGCTAATAATATGAGAAATATGATGGAAAATCGATTTATGAATAAGCAATATATAGAAGGTGATATTACAAAAATATATATTAATATAGATGTGACTGAAAAAGAGAATAAAAAATTAGAAATATTTTTAAAAGAATTAAATTCAATAGATCTTAGTACAATTCAAAATATTCAAAAAGACATAGGTATATGGGAAGAGAATATTAAAGAACTTAATAGTGAAAAAGACAAACTCAATCAGAGATTAGGTAGTAAAGAATCAGAAATAAAAAGAATAAAGTCTGAAATTCCGATTATTTCTGGTGATATAAATCAGTTAAGGGACAAGCTATGTGATTATAAAGATGAAATAGCTGAAAAAGGGAAATTAATATCTGATGAAGCTATAGAAAAATGTAAAGATGTAAATAATGCAATTCAGTATTGCAATAAATGTAGTAATGACTACAAAGGAAAAAGTGGAGAATTACATAATGAAACATATAAACTAAAGTGTGAGTATTGTAATGAGTTTACACCTTTAACAATTTTAGATAATGACAATACAGCATTTATAAAAGAGTATGAACGAAAAATAAATATTAATCTTCCTGCCTATAAAGAAAAAATAAAAGAGGCTAAAGAAGAATCATACAGGCAGTTTCAATCATCATTTTTAGATAAACTCAGAGAAAACATAATAAATGCACAATTTCAGCTAAAAGAAATAAATAGGGCATTAAAAAGCTTTGAATTTGGTAATGACAAATACAAGTTCGATGTACAGCCAAAATCAGAATATATGAAGTATTATGAAATGATTATGGAGGAACGCACTGGTGGAGATTTGTTTGAAATGATGTTTTTAAACAAGTATGAAGATGTACTTAATGACCTGTTTGAGAAAATTGTGGGAACAGATACGAACTCATATAATGATAAAAAATTTGAAGAAAATATAAAAAAATTCACAGATTATAAAACCTATCTGGATTTTAAAATGTATGTAACCGACAATAATGGAAGAACAGAAAACTTAGCTGATACTATTAAATCTAAATCTGGAGGAGAAACTCAGACACCATTTTATGTGTCATTTTTAGCATCTTTTGCACAAATGTACAAGTCCAATTTATATGGTGAATCATTATACAAAATCAATACAGCAAGATTTATTATTTTTGATGAGGCATTTAACAATATGGATACTGTAAGAATTGAAGAAAGTATAAATCTTCTTAGAGAGTTAAATCTTCAGGCAATTATCTGTGCACCTACTAATAAAGCAAGTGAAATTATGCTTAAAGTTGATAAAACTCTTATGGTATACAGAAAAGATGATAATGTAAGAGTTATTCCTTGGACAAGGGGAAGTGAAAATTTTGAAATATATTAATGAAGTACTTAATGAGTTAATTGATAAATACGAAAATAGTAATCATTATAAAAGGGGGACAAGTAATCGTAAAATTTATAAAAACCTTTATAAGGACTATGCTGAATATGACAGAGAAATCCAAGAAGAATATAACAAGGCTGTTTTGTTTTTAAAAGAAAAAAATATTGTAGATTTTCAATTTGAGAAGGGTACTTGTGAAAAAATAATTGATAAAGTCTGGTTAAATGTTGAAAATATTGATTCAGCTTATGATTTAATAGGCAGAGAAAGTAAATCAAGCTTTGTCAATATCAGAAAAAAGATTATAGAAGATGCACTTTATAAAACTAATACTAAATGGATAAGAGAATATTTTCTTGACAATATAAATTATATTAATAAAAATAAAGCAGTAAAAGACCATTTAAAAAAAGATATTGTTTTTGTAAAAGGATTAATTAAAATATTAACAAGAATAGATATTATTAAAGATATGGAACCGGTAAGAGTTTTTAGTTTCAAATGTTTTAACAATTCGAAAACCTTTGAAAAACAATATCAAAGCAGTATTATTTCTATTGCAAAAAAATATGAACCGGTAATCAATGCTGCTAACAGTGAATTTAAAGACAGCAAAATTTCCGATAATGAAATTTTAGCACAAATAGGTATAATCGCAAAACCTGAACTATACGAATTTTGTGGGAATTGTAAGGTTAAGCTGAAAAATGGTATTGTGGATTTTTCACCTCTTGTTTTAGGAGCTAGTTTAATATCAATGTCTGTTGATGATATTATAGATGTTAAATATTCAGATATTAAGAAAATTATTTTTATTGAAAACAGGACAAATTATTATCAATATATCTTAAATAAATCTAAAAATGAGTTTGTAATTTTTCACGGTGGTTTTTATAGTCCTACAAAGGGAATACTTTTTAGAAAATTTATTGAAAATACCAATGATATTGAAAAATATTTTTGGGGTGATATTGATAGAGGAGGATTTGAAATGTTTTTAAGGCTTAAAGAAAATATTGTGGACCAACTAAAACCTATGAATATGGGTATTACAGAATATTATAATTTTGTAAAAAATGGACTTAAAAGAGATAACAAATACTTAAAAAATATATCTAAACTTATTGAAGATGATAAATTTTCTATTTTCAAGGATGTAATAGAGGCAATTCTTATAGAAGGTAAAACAGTTGAACAGGAAAGTTTTTTAACGGATTAAATGCAATATAAACTGTTAAAATTTAGAACAGCAATAAAAGAGGTGTATCTATGC
>JBJFFW010000221.1:0-3122 GCA_051892075.1 Lachnospirales bacterium | reverse complement strand
GAGGATAATCCTTAGGTGTAATATTATCATCAACTTTTAAAGTACCTCTATTTGAATCTATGTAAGCTCCTGTTAAATTTAGTATTTCCTTATTTATATTTCCCTCATAATCTGTAAAACAAGCTCCTTTATTAAGTGAATTAGGTGCATAGGTTGAATCGGTTTTCCAATTTAAAGGATTAATTGACAAAGTTTTTATAGGTACTATTATAGAAGAATTAACATCTTTGCTTTCAGTATTAAAAGTTACAATAACACCTGTATCATCTTCGCAAGATGCAGCCTTTAAATATGGATATTTGTTAATTTCATCTTCTGTTAATCTCCAGCCAATGGCATAACAAGCCACAATTTTATTTTGAATATCCTCATCATTATAAAAATCTTTCATTAAACGAATACTCATATCTCCACCTTGAGAAAATCCGGCAATAACAATAGGTTTACCATTATTGTAATTATCAAGATAATACTCAAAGGAGTTTTTTACATCTTTATAGGCAATATCAAAATATTTTTCTGACTCATTACCAGCTATTTTATAAGCAGACAAACTTGCCTGTCTGTAGTATGGAGAAAACATATTACAGCTTAAATCATATATGCCCTTTTCCATATTTAAAGCACCTAAAAAACTTTCCTTTGTTTTAGAGTCATCAATAGACATATTATAATTATTTTCATCACCAAAATAGACTGTAGGACAAATTAAAAAGCAATCAAAATACTTATCACCATTAGCATCACAGTATGCCCACATATCTTCACTATCATACTTTAATGAATTTTCATTATTATAGGTACAACCAGTAAAAATTAATAGTGATAAAACCATAAAAACTAAACTTATTTCGAATTTTTTCCCATAAATCATAATATCTTCCTCCTTTTATATATTATAAAGTTAACATAAATACAAGTCTATGTCAACAAAAAAGACTCGCTAAAAAGCGAGTCTTTAAAATATATCATCAATTAAAATTATTCAATGATAGATACAACAGAACCAGAACCTACAGTTCTACCACCTTCACGGATAGCGAATCTAAGACCCTGTTCCATAGCGATGTGAGAAATAAGCTCGATAGTCATTTCTACATTATCGCCAGGCATACACATTTCTGTACCCTCTGGTAAAGTAATAACACCAGTAACATCAGTAGTTCTGAAATAGAACTGTGGACGATAGTTGTTAAAGAATGGCTTATGACGACCACCTTCATCCTGCTTAAGTACATAAACCTGAGCAGTAAACTTAGTATGAGGAGTGATAGAACCAGGAGCTGCAAGAACCTGACCTCTTTCGATTTCGTCTCTAGCTACACCTCTTAAAAGTGCACCAATGTTATCACCTGGTTCAGCCTGGTCAAGAAGCTTTCTGAACATTTCGATACCAGTAACAACAACTTTTCTAGCTTCATCGTTAAGACCAACGATTTCAACTTCGTCATTAACATGGAGAGTACCTCTTTCTACTCTACCAGTAGCAACAGTACCTCTACCAGTAATAGAGAATACGTCTTCTACAGGCATAAGGAAAGGCTTATCTGTATCTCTTTCAGGAACTGGAATATAGTCTTCGATAACATTGAATAATTCAAGAATCTTGTCGCCCCATTCGCCAGTTGAATCCTGAAGAGCCTGGAATGCAGAACCTCTAACGATTGGAGAATCCTCGAAACCGTATTCTTCAAGAAGTTCAGAAATTTCCATTTCTACTAAATCTAATAATTCCTCATCATCAACCATATCACACTTGTTCATAAATACAACGATGTAAGGAACGCCTACCTGTCTAGAAAGAAGAATATGCTCTCTAGTCTGAGCCATAGGACCATCAGTAGCAGCAACAACAAGGATAGCACCATCCATCTGAGCAGCACCAGTAATCATATTCTTAACATAGTCAGCATGTCCTGGACAGTCTACATGAGCGTAGTGACGGTTAGGAGTCTCATATTCAACATGAGCAGTAGAGATAGTGATACCTCTTTCTCTTTCTTCTGGAGCCTTATCGATATTATCGAAAGCTACAGCTTCACCTAACTGATATCTTTCATGAAGAGTCTTAGTAATAGCCGCAGTTAAAGTAGTTTTACCGTGGTCAACATGACCGATAGTACCAATATTCATATGTGGCTTATTTCTTTCAAATTTTGCCTTAGCCATTTTTTAGTTTCCTCCTTAAAATAAAAATGTCTTCTGTTTTAACCAATATTTACCTATTGATTTCAACACTACCTTTATTATATAAGATTTTATAATAATTTGCAAGCATTATTTTAAAATAATGCTTACAAATTTCAATTTATTAATTAGTTTTCGTTTCTACCTGCTGCAACCTTTTCCTGAATTGCCTTAGGAACAGCCTCATAGTGATGTACTTCCATATTGTAAGTACCTCTACCCTGAGTAGTAGAACGAAGGTCAGTAGAATAACCAAACATTTCAGCAAGTGGTACATAAGCGTGTACAATCTTTGCACCATTCTGGTCATCCATACCTTCAATACGACCTCTACGAGAGCTTACATCGCCCATTACATCACCCATATATTCTTCTGGGATAGTAATTTCAACCTTCATAATAGGTTCAAGTAAAGCTGGGTCTGACTTCTTCATTGCATCTTTAAATGCCATAGAACCGGCAATCTTAAATGCCATTTCAGATGAGTCAACTTCATGGTAAGAACCATCATAAACAACAGCTCTTAAACCAACTACAGGATAACCGGCAACTACACCAGACTGCATAGCTTCCTGAATACCTGCATCAACTGCTGGGATATATTCCTTAGGAATAGCACCACCAACAACTTCATTAACAAATTCGTATGGCTTATCATCATTAGACTCAATAACTTCAAATCTAACCTTACAGTGACCATACTGACCCTTACCACCTGACTGACGAGCATATTTAGACTCAACATCAACATTCTTACGGAATGCTTCACGATAAGCAACCTGAGGAGCACCAACATTAGCCTCAACCTTAAACTCTCTTAAAAGTCTGTCAACGATGATTTCAAGGTGTAACTCACCCATACCTGCGATAATAGTATCGCCTGTTTCCTGATTAGTATATGTCTTGAAAGTTGGGTCTTCTTCAGCTAACTTAGC
>JBJFFW010000220.1:0-14292 GCA_051892075.1 Lachnospirales bacterium | reverse complement strand
AAAAAAATGTCAGTATAAAAATTGGTGAAGTAAAAATATTCATGCGTATGTCCTGCAAAAAAATCCTTGCATTATTGCAAATTATGTGATATAATCTTACCGTTGTAAATAACACACATAGGTAGTTTTGGTAAGTTGTGCTGTTTGTCAAACAGTTCTTGTCATAAACCTATGGAGGAAAAACAAATTTTAAGGAGGACGAAATAATGGGCGTTATTTCAATGAAGCAGTTATTAGAAGCAGGTGTTCACTTTGGTCACCAGACAAGAAGATGGAACCCTAAGATGGCAGAGTATATCTTTGCTGAAAGAAATGGTATTTATATCATTGACTTACAGAAAACAGTTAAGAAGGTAGAAGAAGCTTATCAGGCTGTTGCTGAAATCGTTAAAGATGGCGGCGAAGTTCTTTTTGTAGGTACTAAGAAGCAGGCTCAGGATTCTATTAAGGAAGAAGCTCAGAGATGTGGTATGTACTATGTAAATGAAAGATGGTTAGGCGGTATGCTTACTAACTTCTCTACAGTTAAAACTAGAATCAAGAGATTAAAAGAACTTGATGCTATGATTGAAGACGGTACTATGGATTTACTTCCTAAGAAGGAAGTTGCTAAGCTTATGCACGAAAAGGAAAAGCTTGACAAGAATATCGGTGGTATCAAGGAAATGAAGAGAATTCCTGATTGTATGTTTATCGTTGACCCTAGAAAGGAAAAGATTGCTGTTCAGGAAGCTCACAGCTTAAATATTCCTATTGTAGCTATTGTTGATACAAACTGTGACCCTGAAGAAGTTGATTATGTTATTCCTGGTAACGATGATGCTATCAGAGCCGTAAAGCTTATTGCTGGTAGAGTTGCTGATGCAGTTATCGAGTCTAAGCAGGGTGAAATGGAAGTAACTGATAGCGAAACAACTGAAGAAACTGTAACTGAATAATTTGTATTTCATAGAGGCTTTAGCATTCTAATGCTGAAGCCTTATTTTTTAAATAATGTATAACAGGAGGAAATTAAAATGGCTGTTACTGCTGCTATGATTAAAGAATTAAGAGAATTAACAGGCGTAGGTATGAGTGCTTGTAAGAATGCTCTTGTAGAAACTGATGGTAATATTGAAGAAGCTATTGAAGTGTTAAGAAAGCAGGGTCTTGCTAATGCTGCTAAGAAGGCTGGTAGAATTGCTGCTGAAGGTTTAAGCTATGCTTATATTTCTGATGATAATGGTGTAGGTGTTGTTGTTGAAGTTAACAGCGAAACTGACTTCGTTGCTAAGAATGAAGTATTTAAGACTTTTGTTGATGCTGTTGCTAAGCAGGCTGCCGGTTCTAGTGCTAAGAGCGTTGAAGAATTATTAGAAGAAAAGTTTATTTCTAATGCTGACCAGACTTTAAAGGAAGCTTTAACTGAAAAGATTTCTGTTATTGGTGAAAACTTAAATATCAGAAGATTTGAAAAGGTTGTAAACGATGGTAATAGCCTTTTAGTATCTTATATTCACGCAGGTGGTAAGATTGCAGTTTTAGTTGAACTTGTAACTGCTTCTAAGGACGCTGCTGCTGTTCAGGCTGGTAAGAATGTAGCTATGCAGATTGCATCAATGAACCCTAAGTTTGTTGCTACAACTGATGTTCCTGAAGAATTTATTGCTCATGAAAAGGAAGTTCTTTTAGAACAGGCTAAGAATGACCCTAAGAATGCTAATAAGCCAGAAAATATCCTTGAAAAGATGCTTATAGGTAGACTTAATAAGGAATTAAAGGAATTCTGTTTATTAGAACAGGAATATGTTTTAGGTGATAAGATTTCTGTTAAGCAGTATATGGCAGAAGTATCTAAGGAAATTGGTACTGATGTTACTGTTAAGAGCTTTGTTAGATTTGAAACTGGCGAAGGTATTGAAAAGAAGAATGAAAACTTTGCTGAAGAAGTTGCAAAGGCTATGCAGTAAATCAATATTTTCCATATAATTTAATATATAAATTTATAATTGCCCTCAAACCATATAAATAAGTGGTTTGAGGGTTTTTTTATTTGCCGATTTAATATGTTGTTTAGCTAAATATGTTATTAAGAACTATCATTAATTGGCGTTCTAACTGATTATTAGTTCTTGTAAGTTATGACAATTCTTCTTCTTCAACTAATGAAAAAGTTCCTTTTGCTCTCAATTCGTTTATCTTAGATTGAGTTGTTTCAAGTTCAGAATTAATATTCTCTATTTCTGATAAAGTGTTTTGATATTTCACTTACTGACTTTTGTGCTGTCTCAAACTTTTCATCAGCAGTAAATACAAATTTATCAAGTCCCCAACCGATAGCGGCTAAAGATGCTATTGCTGTGATGACTGGGTGAGCGAGCATAGCTGAACCGAGGACTTTAAAACCAGAATCTAATAAGCCCTTGGTGCCACCTGACATATATCCTATGTGCATCTTTTTCCATATGCCAGACAATCCTTGTGAACTTTGAGCTAATTCATCATAGACCGATGTGCCCATTTTTCCATATTTAAACATCTTATTTGTAGCCAATAAACTTTTGAGATTCGAAAGTGTCATTATCTTAAACAGAAGAGAGAGTTTCTGATTTATTTTATATTATTGACATATTGTATTTATACGAGTATAATTTAACTGAGGTGAAAAAATAATGGCATTAAATTATATATGTAAAAGATGTAATTATGAATATGTAGGGGAATATCACGAAAAATTAAAAGTATGTCCTCAATGCAATAGTAAAAATACAATTGTTGTATCTGAGGAGTTTGTCTGCCGGTTATGTGGTTATGAATATAAAGGAATAAGATTTAAGGCTTTAAAAGAATGTCCAAAATGTCATAAACATAACTCATTTGTCCCAAAATCTGTATTAAAAATATTAAAATCTGATGAAGAACGTCAAAAACAAGAACAACAAAAACAAGCTGAAATCCAACAAACAATCCAAGAAAACAAATCTAAAGGAATAGCTTGTTGTCCTAAATGTGGAAGTACAAGTATACAAGCTGTTACAAAAGGGTTTGGTTTATTAAGGGGTTTTGTTGGTAGTGGTAAGGTTGAAAATTATTGTTTAAATTGTGGGAATAAGTGGAAACCAAAAGGGTAAGTAATTCGTAAGTGAGATTATTAATGAAAATAAAGTAGGTAGAATAGGTAAAAGGACTATGTATTCAAATTAGATTGTCTTTATTAATATAATAATTAATTATATGGATTATTGTTGAAATTTTTGAAAACGATTTTTTTGTTATAAAAAAGGCTGGAACAGAGAAATTTTTGATTTTATTATCTTTTTTGTAAAGTTGTTAATTATTTGAATTATATTATTGCTAATAATAATATATTATGTCATAGGAGGAGCTATTTTGTAGTTCCTTTTTTTGTTGAAAAATAAAAGTAATGCACCTTTTGTCACCTAGTATTGTGGTATAATAATTTTGGAAGAAAAATAGTTTAATTAATCTGACTATTTTTTAGTTAAAAATTGGCAGTTTATAAAAAATAAAATTTTCAAAAAAAATGAAATTAGAACCTTATTTTAAAAAAATGATTTAAAAAATTACAATGATAAAACCAAGAAATTTAAAAACACCCTCAAATTTGGCAAAGGAAATGGCAAACAAAATTTTTACTGTAACCCCTTTAAATTAGGGAAAAATTAAATACTATATATATAAATTTGACAAAGAAAATGACAAACAGATGGCAAACAGATGGCAAACAAGTGGCAAACAGATGACAAACGAGTGGCAAACAGATGACAACTATAAAGAAAGATAAGAAAGAAAAGATAGATAAGAGAGTATAGAAAGATAAGATTATTTTTTGAAAAATACAATTTAAAATTTTTAGAGATATTAATTATTTACAGATTAAATTTTAGATATGAGAAATAACGATACTGTGGAGATAACTGATTATTTTGCAAGCACAGTAATTATATTTTATATATAACAGTGGTGTAGTTACTATTTATATTATAAGAATAGTAATTAGATTTTATATGACAAATAAGAGCTATCACAATTTAGAAAAATTATAATAAAATAAATTGTGAGGTGATACAATGAACAACAAAACAGCAACAGCAATAATTAAAGGCAGTGACAAATATCCGGATATTGATGGATATGTTACTTTTACGGAGGTTGACGGTGGAGTATATGTAGCAGTTTCAATTAATGGACTTCCTAGTGGAAATGGTATACATGGTTTTCACATTCACAAAGGCTACAACTGCACAGGCAACAGCGAAGACCCTTTTGCAGACTCCGACGGACATTTTGACCTAAATGACAACAAGCACCCTTATCATTCAGGGGATATGCCGCCTTTATTTTCAAACAATGGTTTTGCCTATATGACATTTTTAACTGACAGATTTAGAGTTGATGATATAATTGGCAGAGTGGTAATTGTTCACGAAAAGGCTGACGATTTTACAACACAGCCATCAGGAAATTCAGGAAATAAAATTGCCTGTGGCAAGATAGAATAAAATAAAGAGCTGACACAGTTTTTTTCTTGTATCAGCTCATTAAAAACAAATATTAATTTTATGATGCTTTAAGCTCCAATCTTAATCTATCGGCAATTAAGGCAATAAATTCTGAATTTGTAGGCTTACCCTTATTATTAGATACTGTGTAGCCAAAAAGAGAGTCTATGGCATCTACCTTACCTCTGCTCCAAGCAACTTCAATAGCGTGTCTTATAGCTCTTTCAACTCTACTTGGAGTTGTGTTGCATTTTTTGGCAATTTTAGGATAAAGCTCCTTTGTAATATAATTTAATACATCAATATCATTTATAGCCATAATTATAGCCTCTCTCATATAGTGATAGCCTCTTATATGAGCAGGCACACCAACTTCATGAAGAATATTTGTAACTCTTGTTTCAAGGTCAATATCGCTTTGTCTTGAATAGCAGACACCTGTTTGAAGAACACCTTTTTTAGTAATAGGAGCTTTAAGCTGTCTTATTCTTGAAATAAGAAGTTCCATATCAAAAGGCTTTGCAATATAATATTTAGCACCTAAGCTAAAGGCTTTTTGGGTTATTTGTTCTCCTGTAATGGCTGTAAGCATAATACACATTGTATCTACACTTTTACCACTTGAATAAAGCTTTTCAAGCACACCTATACCGTCAAGTTTGGGCATAATGCCATCAATTAAGGCTACATCAGGTTTTTCGCTTAAAATTTTCTGATATGCTTCAACGCCGTCGTAAGCGACACAGCAAACTTTCATATCCTCCTGTTTGTCGATATAATTTGCAAGACAGTCGCAAAAATCCTTGTTATCATCAGCAATAAGTACATTTAAAATTTTGTTATCCAAAATAATCCCTCCGATTTTATGAAAAATATTGTAATATATGGAAATATTTACCAGATATGGATATTATAGTATATTTTTATTCAAAAATCAATAGGGAAATTTGGCTTTAATTTTTTGGAATGCCGAATTTTGACAGAGAAGCATTGCTATATTCCTTGTTTTGTGTAACTTCTTGTCCAAACCAAGTCGGAGGATTGAATAAAATTGCTTCTTTAGTCGATGAAAATTCTACTTCAACATTCATAAATCCATCTAAATTTCCTTCATAAATATCAAGTTCTGCTATTAAATTATTATCTAATGGTATTTTATGTCGGGTTTTGATGATAACATTTCCCTCGGATTTTTTCCATAAATTATCAAATTGTTCTTTTGTAAGAGGAAGTTCGTATTCGACTTTTTTCATTGTTCCAAAACCTTTTACTGTAAGTATATATTCATCATCTTGTTGTCTTAATCTGATAGTAGGATTTGTGGAAATATAGGCTTGTTTAATGTGAAGTTTTTTACAGTTTTTAATTTCCTCCGGCAAAGATTTAACTAAAAATTTTCTTTCAATTTCAAATATTTCATTTTTCATAACTCTTATCCCCTTGAATATTTTTTTATTATATAATATAATTATACTATATTTTTAAATATTTTGGGAGGTTTTTATGAGTAAAGTTGTGATTTTTTTGGCTAATGGTTGTGAAGAAGTTGAAGCTTTAACTCCTATTGATGTTTTAAGGCGAGGAGGAGTTGAGGCTATAGGTGTATCAATTTCAGGAGATTTAGTTGTAAAAGGTGCCCATGGCATTAATTTTATGGCTGATGATGTTTTTGATAATATTGATTTTAATGATGTTTCTATGGTAGTTCTGCCCGGAGGTTTAGGTGGCAGAGATAATTTAATGGCACATAGTGGCGTTAGCAGTGTTTGCAAAGATTTTAATGAAAAAGGTAAGTTTGTAACAAGTATTTGTGCCTCTCCAAGTGTACTTGGTGAAAATGGCATATTAAAGGGTAAAAAGGCTATTTGTTATCCCGGTTTTGAAAATCAGCTTAAAGGTGCCTTTGTTACAAATGAAAATGTAGTAGTTGATACAAATGTTATTACTTCAAAAGGTCCAGCAACAGCTTTGGAATTTTCTTTAAAACTTCTTGAAGTAATTAAAAATAAAGAAGTTTCAGATAATGTGGCAAAGGGTATGTTATTTATGTAATTTTTTTAAATATAATATCAACATTATTGCTGTCTATTTTATCTATGTTTAAAATTTCGTAGGCTTTTTTTACTTTATCATAGCTTATGTAATAAATATAGGATAGGTCTTTTGCTGTGTAATATTTGGGACAGCCTATGTTTAGAGTTTTTCTGAAAATTTTGCATATATAGCTTGAGCCGTTTAGCATAATGGTTAGGATATTGTCTGATGAGATGGAATTTAATTTTTTGGATTTAATTATGTATTTTATTTCTTTTTCTGATAAATCTAATAATGAGCTTATATAGCTTATATCAAAATTAGATATGTGGGATTTAATGGCAATATCAATTTGTTTTATTTTGGGACAAATAAAATTATTGTAGTATTCTGAAAAATTTGTTATCATATATATCACTCCTTGATATAATTATAAAATAAATTAATAAA
This sequence comes from Lachnospirales bacterium, assembly GCA_051892075.1. Classification (GTDB taxonomy): domain Bacteria; phylum Bacillota; class Clostridia; order Lachnospirales; family CAG-274; genus HGM11788. Next base: position 7,306 of record JBJFFW010000220.1, on the reverse strand, counting down.
AATAATAGAGGTAAATTTTGGAATAGAGGTGGAGCAATGAATGCTTTACAGAAATATTTTAATTATCGCCAAGCTTTAATTGACCAATATATGAAAGGCGATATGACAAAGAGAGAGTATTTGGAGAGAAATTTAGATGCGGTTTTATCATTAAATATTAAACCTTTTAAAAATGTTGATACTGTAGATAAGGCTTTGTTTAATTATCAATATTATAATGCTATGGCTAAAGATGCAAAAATTAATACTACAGGAAATACTGACAGGGAATATGAGCATATTTTACTTGAAAGAAGCAATTATTTTTACAGTCAGAAAGACAGAGCTACTATGAGAGTTTTGCAGCTTTATGATTTTACAAATGTAAGTGCTTATTTTATTAAGGTAAAAAGCAAATATTTAAGAAATAAGCTTTTTGAAATTATTTTGGAAGATACAAATACTGTTCTTCATTCATCTAACCAGTCAATACTTAACAGACTTAAAGAAGAAAGAGTATTTTCAGAAGGTGTTAAAAGGTCTGTAATAGACAGCTATATTAATCAAAGATATTACTAGGAGAGATTATGTTTATAGGTTGCTGCACAATGAGCTTTAGAGCAGAGTGGGTAAGCTCATTAAAAGAAAAAAGAATGGTGGTAAAACACATTGTTGAAAAAGCTAAACACAAATTTAATATATCAATAGCTGAAATTGATAAGCAAGATGTTCATAAAACTATAGTTATTGCCTTTGTTTGTGTGTCAAATGAGTTAAAACATACTGAAAAAATACTTAAAAATGTGTCAGATTTCATAGAAAATAACACTGATGCTGTGGTAGATAACATAGAATATGAAATTTTTTAAAAAAAAGCTGGTATTTATATAAAATATGTGTTATAATTTTAGGAAGTGCAATTATACATAAGGAGGAAATATTAATGAGCACAGTTGAAAATATAGAAAAGAACAAGGTTAAACTTAGCTTTAATGTAGATGCTAAGAGATTTGAAGAAGGTATGGTTTATTCTTACAATAAGAATAAGGGTTCTATCAGTATTCAGGGCTTTAGAAAGGGTAAAGCTCCTAGAAAGCTTATTGAAGCTCAGTATGGTAAGGCTGTATTTTATGATGATGCTATTAATTATGTATTACCACAGGCTTATGAAGATGCAGTTAAGGAAAATAATTTAGAAGTTGTTGCAAAGCCTGAAATTGATGTAACTAAAATTGATGATAATGGTGTGGAATTTACTGCTGAGGTTTGGGTTAAGCCTGAAGTTAAGCTTGGTGAATACAAGGGTCTTGAATTTAAGAAGGTTGAAGTAAATCCTACTGATGAAGATATTGATGCTGAAATTAAGAAGGAACTTGAAAAGAATTCAAGAATTGTTACTGTAACAGACAGACCTGTTCAAAATGGCGATATTGCTACTATTGACTTTAAGGGTTATATTGATGATGTTGCTTTTGAAGGCGGCGAGGGTAAGGATTTTGACCTTGAAATTGGTTCTCATTCATTTATTGATACTTTCGAAGAACAGTTAGTAGGAAGTAATGTTGGTGATGATGTAGTTGTTAATGTTACTTTCCCAGAGGACTATGGTCAGAAGGATTTAGCAGGTAAGCCAGCTAAGTTTGAAGTTGAAATTAAGGATATTAAGTTTAAGGAATTACCTGAACTTAATGATGAATTTGTTCAGGATACAACTGAATTTGAAAATTTACAGGAATATAAAAACGATGTTGCGGGCAAGTTATTAGCACAGAACATTGAAAGAGCTAAGGCTAGTAAGGAAGAAGAACTTATTGGCAAGGCTGTTGAAAATGCTGAAATGGATGTTCCTGAAGTTATGATTGAAAATGACATTCAGAATAAGATTGATGAATTTTCAAGAAATATCAGCCAGCAGGGTTTAAGTCTTGATGTATATTTACAGTATATGGGTCAGACTGTTGAAACTATGAAGGAAGCTTACAGACCTATGTCTGAAAAACAGGTTAAGGCTAGATTAGTTCTTGAGGCTGTTGCTAAGGCTGAAGATATTAAGGCTACTGATGAAGAAGTAGATGCTGAGATTGAAAGAATTGCTAAGGCTTATGGTATGGAAAAGGATATGATTAGTAATACTTTAAGAGCTGAAGATAAGGAAAATCTTGCAAAAGATGTAGAAGTACAGAAGGCACTTGCAGTAATTTGCGATAGTGCAAAGGAAGCTTAATTTTAAATGCTTTTAATGGAGGAATAATTAATGAGTTTAGTACCTATGGTTGTTGAAAAATCTGCCTCTGGAGAGAGAGCCTATGATATTTATTCAAGACTTTTACAGGACAGAATTATATTTTTAGGTGAGGAAGTTAATGATGTTACAGCAAACCTTGTTGTGGCACAGCTTCTCTTTTTAGCAGCAGAAGACCCTGATAAGGATATTAATTTATATATAAATAGTCCGGGAGGCTCTGTTACTGCCGGTATGGCTATTTACGATACAATGCAGTATATTAAGCCTGATGTTTCTACAATCTGTATAGGTATGGCTGCCAGTATGGGTGCATTTTTGCTTTCAGGCGGTGTAAAGGGCAAAAGATTTGCCCTTCCAAACTCAGAAATTATGATACATCAGCCTTTAGGTGGTGCAAGAGGTCAGGCAACTGATATTAAAATTCATGCTGAGCAGATACTTAAAATTAAAGACAGACTTAATAAAATTCTTGCTGAAAACACAGGTAAGGATTTAGATGTTATTGAGGCAGATACTGAAAGAGATAATTTTATGTCTGCCTATGAGGCTAAGGAGTATGGTCTTATTGATGATGTTATTGTTAAGCCTGTAAAATAAGTTGTATATAAGGAGTTTTGATTTAATGGCACCAAAAGTGGAAGATAGAAGATTAAAATGTTCTTTCTGTGGTAAAACACAGGACCAGGTTAAGCGATTAGTTGCAGGACCTAATGTGTTTATTTGTAATGAGTGTATCGAGCTTTGCTATGATATTATTGAAACTGATTATGAAAATGAAGGCATTGAACTTGCCGGTGATGAACTTCCAAAGCCGGCTGAAATAAAGGCTATTCTTGATGAATATGTTATAGGACAGGACGATGCTAAAAGGGCTTTGTCTGTGGCTGTTTATAATCATTATAAGAGAATTACATCTGAATACAAGGATAAAGATGTTGAACTTCAAAAAAGTAATATTCTTATGATTGGACCTACAGGTGTAGGTAAAACACTTCTTGCACAGACTATGGCTAGACTTTTAAATGTGCCTTTTGCTATTGCCGATGCTACAAGTCTTACTGAAGCAGGCTATGTAGGTGAAGATGTTGAGAATATTCTTTTGAAAATAATACAGGCTGCTGATTTTGATATTGAAAAGGCACAAAGAGGTATTATTTATATTGATGAAATTGATAAAATAGCCAGAAAGTCTGACAATCCTTCTATTACAAGAGATGTAAGCGGTGAGGGTGTTCAGCAGGCACTTCTTAAAATTTTAGAGGGTACTGTTGCAAATGTTCCACCACAGGGAGGAAGAAAGCACCCTCATCAGGAGTTTATTCAGATAGATACTACAAATATACTCTTTGTATTAGGCGGTGCTTTTGCAGGACTTGAAAAGGTTATTGAAAAAAGACTTACAAACAAGGTAATAGGCTTTGGTGCAGATGTTCATTCTAATAAGGATAAAAATGCAGGAGAGCTTTTAAAACAGGTGTTGCCACAGGATTTACACAAGTTTGGTTTAATTCCTGAGCTTATTGGCCGTATGCCTGTAGTTACAACTCTTGATAATCTTGATGAAAAAGCTTTGGTTGATATTTTAACAAAGCCTAAAAATTCTTTAATAAGACAGTATCAGTATCTTCTTGAGCTTGATAATGTTATTTTGGAATTTGAAGATGATGCCCTTACTGCTATAGCTAAAAAGGCTGTTGAACAGGGTACGGGTGCAAGAGGACTTCGTTCAATAGTTGAAGGCTTTATGAGAGATATTATGTATAGTGTGCCTTCTGATAATACTATTGAAAAGTGTATTATTACTGCTGATGTTGTAAATGGTACGGATAAACCTCAGTTTGTAATTAATCCTGACAGAAAGCCTATTGTTAAAAAATCAAAAAAGTCTAAAAAATCATCTAATATGTATGTTGGATAAATAAAAAGGATTGCTAAAATGCAATCCTTTTTAAATTAGTAATATTTAACTATATCCTCAACACTTTTTCTTTCAGGCTTATTTGCCTTAATTTCACCATATCCTATGGCTATAACTGAAACTATGGTTTCAGAAGTTGGAATATCAAGAAGCTCTCTTATTTTTTCAGAATCTCTAATTCCCATAATTAAAGTATCAAGTCCCATATCCTTTGCTTTTAATATGAGATTTTCATTTTGCAAACCAAGGTCATAACTACCCCACATATTTCCAAGTTCATTACAAGGAGTACCGTCTTTATTATATCCTGAACGGTTATGTACAAAAGTTGCAACAATTAAAGCTGCACCTTTAGAATTATTCTGATTAAACTCCGGCAAACATTCCTCGGCAAATTTTCCTATATTTTCTTCTGATAATACACAGTAATATCTTCCTGTTTGAGAATTTTTCCAAGAAGGTGCCTGACTTGCAGCATAAATTATCTCATTTATCATATCTTTTGTTACTTTTTTAGTTTCGTCATATTGTCTGATACTTCTTCTGTCCTGTATAAGTTTATTAAAATCCATATTAACCTCCTAATCATCAAGTTTATTATCAATAAACTTTGCTTTATATTTTGAAAACATAAATCTTTGAGTGCTGTAAAGGCTGTAATAGCCTGAAAGCATATAGCTTATGGCAACGGCAAGCAAGAAATATGGCAATGCCTTCATTCCAAAAAGCTCAAGAGCAATAAGCAGTGATGAAATAGGGCAGTTTGTAACGCCACAAAATACCGAAATCATACCTACAGCGGCACAAAGAGATGGCGACATACCAATTAAATTTCCTACAACTACACCAAAGGTTGCTCCTATAAAAAATGACGGTACAATTTCCCCTCCTTTAAATCCACAGCCAAGAGTAATAGCTGTAAAAATAATTTTAAATATAAAAGCATAAGGTTTAGCTTGACCATAGTCTACAGCTTTTGCAATAATTTCCATACCTGTACCTGCATAATCAAGACTATGTATAACAAAGGTTATTACAACTATAATAAGTCCTCCAATGGCTATTCTGCCATAAGGATTTTTAAATCTTGTTTTAAAAAAATCCCCAACATTGTGAAGTGTCATACAAAACACTATACTTATTCCTGCACACAAGCCTGCTAATACCATTGTTTTAGATGCTGTAATAAAAGTAAAATCAACTATATTTAAAATATTAAAGGCTTCAGGTATACTTCCAAGTTTAAGTGCAACAGCATTTGCCGTTAAAGATGCTATAGTACAAGGAACTAAGGCTGAATACTGCATAGTACCAACACTTACCACCTCTATTGAAAAAATAGCAGCAGCTACAGGCGTACCAAAAAGAGCAGAGAAAGCAGCACTCATACCTGACATAACAAATGTTTTTTTATCTGTTTCATCAAGATTACAAAACTTTCCTAAAAAATTACCAACACTTCCTCCTATTTGCAAAGCGGCTCCCTCTCTGCCGGCTGAACCTCCGTACATGTGAGTAATAACTGTAGATATAAGAATAAGAGGGGTCATTTTAATAGGAATATCATCACCTTGATTTATTGATTGCAAAACCAAATTAGTGCCTTGGTCTTTTTGAGAGCCAAGAGCCTGATAAAATGCCACTATTAATAAGCCTGCAACAGGCAAAAAGGCAATTATAAACCAATTTTCCTCTCTGTATGCTATAACTGTTCTAAGACAATAGGAGAAAAAAGCACAAACAAGTCCAAGTACAGCACCGGTTATTGTTGAGAACATAACCCATCTTAGGACTTTCAATATTCTGTCTATAATATGAGCTAATATTTTACGATAGAACATCACTTTTCACCTCAAAAATATTATAACACGAATTTAACATATTTTAAAGAAAGATTTACATTTTTTGCAAATAAAAAAAGGCAAACAAATACTGCTTGCCTTTTTAAAAGATATAATTTGAAAAATTTATTTTATAATATATTGAGATAGTCTGTTTTCAGTTTCTTCATTGGCATAAAGCTCAAAATAATAACCTTCATCTCGTGTCTGCTGATTTGTTATTTCACAGTTACCATGAATTATACTAAGCATATTTCCCTTGTCATAAGGTATTAAAACCTTAATACTCTTTTTAAAGGATTTAACTGTTTGCTCAACTATATCCAGTAATTTATCAATATTTAAGCCTGTTTTAGCTGATATATTTATGCTGTGGAGAGCTTTTTTATCAAATGGCAGCGGCATTTCAATATTTTTATCAAACTTATTAAATACTGTTATTATAGGTTTGTCTACAGCTCCAAGTTCTTCTAAAGTTTTATAAACTGTTTTCATTTGTTCTTCTCTGTTAGGATTTGAGCTATCTACAATATGAAGAAGTATATCAGCATATTTTGCTTCTTCAAGAGTTGCTCTAAATGCTTTAATAAGTCCATGAGGAAGTTTTTGTATAAAACCTACTGTGTCTGTAAATAAATATTTAGCACCACTTTCACTTTCTACAGTTCTTGTTGTAGTATCCAAAGTTGCAAAAAGCTTGTCCTCTGCCAATACTCCTGCATTTGTCAAAGTATTTAAAAGTGTGGATTTTCCTGCGTTAGTGTAGCCTACAAGGGCAATTACAGGAATACTTGATTCTGTTCTTTTTTCTCTTAAAATATTTCTGTGTCTTTCAATTTCCTTTAAATCTTTGTTAAGGTCTGAAATTCTGTTGGCAATATTTCTTCTGTCTGTTTCAAGCTTTGTTTCTCCAGGACCTCTTGTGCCTATACCACCACCTAGTCTTGACATTTCCTTACCTCTGCCTGTAAGGTGGGACATATTATATTTAAGCTGTGCAAGCTCTACCTGCACTTTACCCTCGGCTGAACTTGCTCTTTGAGCAAATATATCAAGTATAAGCAGGGTTCTGTTCATAACCTTGGTATTTAGCATATTTTCAAGATTTCTAATTTGAACGGGACTTAGCTCATCATCACAAATAATTCCCGTAGCTTCAACCATTTCTATATATGCCTTTAATTCTTCAATTTTGCCTTTTCCTATATAAGTTGCTTTATTAGGTGAGTCAAGTTTTTGTATCATTCTGCCTACAACCTCTGCTCCTGCCGTATAACTAAGCTCACTTAATTCATCAAGACAGCTTTCAGTATTAAATTCACC
>JBJFFW010000219.1:0-3146 GCA_051892075.1 Lachnospirales bacterium | reverse complement strand
GACAGTATGGCGGTCAGTTTGTACCTGAAACTCTTATGACAGTTTTAAAAGTTCTTGAAAAGGAATTTACAGAGTATTGCAAAACTGATGAATTTAAAAATGACTATATGTATTATATGAAACAGTATGTAGGCAGACCTTCTGTTTTATATTATGCTGAAAGAATGACAGAGGAGCTTGGCGGAGCTAAGATTTATTTAAAAAGAGAGGACTTAAATCACACAGGTGCTCACAAAATCAACAATGCCATAGCGCAGGCACTTCTTGCAAGAAAAATGGGTAAAACTAAGGTTATTGCAGAAACAGGTGCAGGTCAGCATGGTGTTGCAACAGCCACAGTAGCAGCTCTTTTTGGTATGGAATGTGAAGTTTATATGGGTGTTGAGGATATTGAAAGACAGAAGCTTAATGTGTTTAGAATGGAGCTTTTAGGTGCAAGGGTTGTGCCTGTTTCAAGTGGCACAGGTACTTTAAAAGATGCCACAAATGAGGCTATAAGAACTTGGGTTTCAAGAGCCGAGGACACATTTTATATTATTGGTTCAGCTGTTGGACCTCACCCATATCCTACAATGGTTAGAGAATTTCAGAAAATTATTGGTGAGGAAACTAAAAAACAGATTATGGAAGTTGAGGGCAGACTTCCTGACAAGGTATTTGCCTGTGTAGGCGGCGGCAGTAATTCTATTGGTATGTTCTATCCTTTTGTTGAGGATAAGGAAGTTAAGCTTATTGGTGTTGAGGCTGCAGGATATGGTATTGAAACAGGAAAACACGCAGCAGCCTTTTCTCCAGAATCAAGAATTGGTGTACTTCATGGTATGAAGTCTTATTTACTTCAAGATGAAGACGGACTTGTTAAGCCTGTTTATTCAATTAGTGCAGGTCTCGACTATCCTGGTGTAGGGCCTGAACACGCTTATCTTCACGATATTGGCAGAGTAGAGTATACTTCTGTTACTGATGATGAAGCCATTGAAGCCTTTAAGGCACTTTGTCAGTATGAGGGTATTATGCCTGCTATTGAAAGTTCTCATGCTTTAGCTCAAGCTATGAAAGAAGCACCAAAAATGAATAAAGATGAAATAGTGGTTGTTTGTCTTTCAGGCAGAGGAGATAAAGATGTTCACACAGTAGCAAAATATCTTGGAAAGGAGATTTAATTATGAATAGAATAGATAAAAAATTTCAAGAATTAAAAGAAAAGGGCGAAAAGGCTCTCATACCTTATATTTGTTCAGGGGACCCAAGTGTTGAAGATACTGAAAGGCTTGTTTATGCCTTAGAAGATGCAGGAGCAAGCATAATTGAACTTGGTGTGCCATATTCTGACCCTCTTGCAGACGGTCCTGTTATTCAGGCTGCGGCTTTAAGGTCTTTTGCCGGTGGTTTTAGGCTTAAAAATGTTTTTGATATAGTTAAAAATGTAAGAAAAAACAGCCAAATTCCTTTGGTTATTATGATTTACTACAGCTCAATTATTGGCTTTGGCAAGGAAAAATTTGTGGATATGTGTGTAGAGGCTGATGTTGACGGACTTATTATTCCTGATTTGCCTTATGAAGAATATGACGAGATAAAGCCTTTAATTGACAAAACAAATATTTATATGATTCCTCTTGTGGCTTTAACATCAGGTGATAGAATACCTATGCTTGTAAAAGAGGCTAAGGGCTTTATTTACTGTGTATCCTCTCTTGGTGTTACAGGTGAGAGAAAAGCCTTTGATAACAGAATTGAAAGTTTTGTTAAAAAGGTTAAGGAATGTACTGATACACCTGCCTGCATAGGTTTTGGTATTTCAAGTAAAAGTGATACGGAAAGATTTAATAAAATTTGTGACGGCTGTATTGTAGGTTCAGCTATTGTTAGAAAAATTTATGAAACAAATGTAAATATTGATGAAATAAAGAAGTTTGTTTCAGGACTTAAATAGTAAAATTGCACAAAAGAAATATAATTGCAAAATTATAACGATTATAACTTATGTGCAATACATACAATAATTTTTAAAGTAACAAATAGTTTTTTTGTGAGAATTATATAATTTTCAAAAAAACTTAAAAAAGTTTGTGAAAAAAATACCAAACTTTATAAAGGCTTATTGAAAATTATTCCTATTTATGATACAATAAATCCAAGTTAGAAAGAGGCTTGGGTATAAGAATTATTAAGAAAGCGAAAGGATTAGCTCCTTTCGTTTTTTTATGCTTGATTTATTTTATTTTATGTGATACACTCTTACTGGTAAGTAAATAAAAGACAGTTCGTGACCCTCCTGTCTGTAAACAAAACTAGGCTTTTTTAGAGGGATGCTTTGCGTCCTTTTTTTGTTTTTGGAGGGGTAGTTGTAGGGAGTAGATTTTTATGTATAGCTTAAAAACAGAGCATAGCTTTGATTCGGCTCATTTTTTAAGTGGCTATAATGGAAAATGTGCAAATATTCATGGTCACAGATGGAAAGTTATAATCGAGGTTATGAGTGAAAGTGTAAAAGACAGCGGACAAATAAGAGGTATGATTGTCGATTTTAGCACTTTAAAAAGTGATTTAAAAAAAGAAGTGGATTTTTTTGACCACAGCCTTATAATAGAAGAAAATACTTTAAAGGAAAATACTTATAATGCTTTAATTGAAGAAGGTTTTAATATTATAAGTGTGAAATTTAGACCTACTGCTGAAAATTTTGCAAAGTATTTTTATGACAGGTTTAAAAGCCTTGGCTATAATGTAAAAGAGGCTGTAGTTTATGAAACTCCTAATAACTGTGCCGCTTATAGTGAGGTATAAGTATGAAAGTAGCTGAAAAATTTGTAAGTATAAACGGTGAGGGTCAAAAAGCAGGAGAGCTTGCAGTTTTTGTAAGATTTACAGGATGCAATTTAAATTGCAGCTATTGTGATACAAAGTGGGCAAATGAGCCTCATTGTAATTATGAAGAATTAAGTGTAGATGAAATTTATGATTATATTTTATCTACAAAGGTTAAAAATGTTACTTTAACAGGGGGAGAGCCACTTTTACACAGTGGTATTTATAACCTTTGTGCTAAACTTTCAGAGGATAATAATCTAAAAGTGGAAATTGAAACTAACGGAAGTGTCAGCATTGAAAAATATAAACTTCTTAAAAATCCACCGTCAATT
>JBJFFW010000218.1:0-14391 GCA_051892075.1 Lachnospirales bacterium | reverse complement strand
AGCTTTAAGAAGTGCCATAAGTCTTGCAAGAAGATTACAGGACCCTCTTGCAGAGCTTGTTAAAATTGACCCAAAAAGTATTGGTGTGGGACAGTATCAGCACGATATGAACCAAAAACATTTAAGCGAGGCTCTTGGTGGTGTTGTTGAAAGCTGTGTAAATAGTGTTGGTGCAGACCTTAACACTGCCTCCCCTTTTCTGCTTTCTTATGTTTCAGGAATAAGCAGTGCCATTTCAAAAAATATTGCAGAGTACAGAAACACTAATGGCAAATTTAAAACAAGAAAAGAACTTTTAAAAGTTGCAAAACTTGGTCCTAAAGCCTTTGAACAATGTGCAGGCTTTTTAAGAATAACAGACGGTACAGAGCCTTTAGATAATACTGCCGTTCACCCTGAAAGCTATGATATAGCAAGAAAATATTTAGCAAAATTAGGTTATAAAGCAGAAGATATTAAAGGTGGAATTAAAAATATAGACACTAAAAATTTAGCTCAGACGGCTAAAGAACTTGAAGTAGGCTTGCCTACTTTACAGGATATTGTTAAAGAACTTCAAAAACCCGGTCGTGACCCTAGAGATGAAATGCCAAAGCCTATTTTAAAAAGCGATGTTCTATCAATGGAAGATTTAAAAGAAGGTATGATTTTAAAAGGAACAGTTAGAAATGTAATTGATTTTGGAGCTTTTGTAGATATTGGGGTACATCAAGACGGACTTGTGCATATATCTCAAATTTGCGATAAATATATTAAACACCCTCTTGAGGCAATAAGTGTTGGTGATATTGTAGAGGTTAAAGTTTTAAGTGTTGACCCTAAAAAAGGCAGAATTTCACTTACTATGAAAATATAGTCTGTTTTAAAGTATGTATGGGACTGCATTAAGCAGTCCTTAATACTAATTTAAAAGGGGTAAAAATTTTACATATATTCAAATGATAAACATTCTGTTTCGCAGCAATCCTTTGCACAACTGCAATCCTGACCTACAACAATATCAGTTAAGGTACAGTATTCAGCATTTTTGTCGTGGTGCTTACAGGAATCAACTCTGCACTTAATAGAATTATTAATTGACATATATAATCACCTCCAAAGTTATTATAACCTTGGAGAAAGTTTTTATACAAGGAGTTGGTAATATGAATAAATATTTTGATTGTCATTGTGATACTCTTACAAAAGCAATGGAATACAAACAAAATTTATATGATAACAAACTTCATAACAGCATAAAAAAATTAAATAAATTTAATACACCTGTTCAAATTTTTGCCATTTGGCTTGAAAAGCAATATTTGTCAGAGGCTTACTCCAACACATTACAGGCAATAGATTTTTTTGAAAATCAGGTTAAAAAATATTCTGATTTTATTACAACTGATTATAATGATACCTCAAAACTTAGAGGAATTTTAAGTGTTGAAGGCGGCGAAGCCTGTGAAGGAAGTATTGAAAAATTAAATTATCTTTATGAAAAAGGTATTCGTCTTATGACTCTTACTTGGAATTATACAAATAAAATAGGTCATGGTGCATTATCAGGCTGTAATGAGGGACTAAGTGAATTTGGCAAAAAGGTTATAAAACAAATGAATAAACTTAATATGATTATAGATGTTTCTCATCTTAATGAAAAAGGTTTTTATGATGTATATAACTTATCTGAAAAACCCTTTATTGCAAGCCACTCAAACGCTTATTCTATTTGCAGACACAAAAGAAACTTAACAAAAGAACAAATTAAAATAATTGCTGATTGTGGTGGAATTATTGGCTTAAATTTATATCCTGTTTTTGTAGATGGCGACAAAGGAACTACTCTAGCCATATTAAGGCATATTGATTATATGCTTAATATAACAGAGGGAACAAGTTTAGCTCTTGGCTGTGATTTTGACGGTATTTCCTACTGTTGCGAGGATTTAAGTGATGTAGGATATATGGATTTTTTATACAATAAAATTTCAGAAGAATTTTCAAAAGAAATTGCCGATAGTATATTTTATGACAATATGAATGAATTTATTTTAAAAAATAAAATTCTTTAATATTTATTCTCTTGAAAAATGTCTTATTATGTTGTAAAATAGATACTTAAGAAGGGAGTTGTAGACTATGAATATTTCAAAAGTTGCTAATAAAGTAAGACCATCTTCTACTCTTAGTTTATCTGCTCTTGCCGATAAGAAAAGAAAAGAAGGAATTGATATTATTAATTTTAGTGCCGGTGAGCCTGATTTTAATACTCCTGAGAATATTTGTCAGGCAGCTATAACTGCTATTAATAATAATTTTACAAAGTATACAGCTTATGAGGGTATTTATGAACTTAGACAGGCTGTTGCCAACAGACTTAGAGCTGATTTCGGATTAGACTATGATGCCTGTAATGTTATTATTTCAAATGGAAGTAAACAGGCTTTGTTAAATTCTTTTACGGCTATTTTAGACCAAGGTGATGAAGTTATTGTGCCTGCTCCATATTGGAACAGCTATATTGATATGATTTATATTGCCGGCGGTGTTCCTATAGAAGTTAAAACTAAAAAGGAAAATTCATTTAAAATTACTTTAGAAGAACTTGAAGGTGCATACACACCTAAAACTAAAGCTATAATTATAAATAGTCCAAACAACCCTACAGGTATGGTTTATTCAGAAGAAGAACTTAAAAATATAGCTGATTTTGCAAATGAAAAAGATATTTTTGTTATTTCCGATGAAATATATAATAAAATGGTTTACAGCAGAAAGCTTAAACATATAAGTATCGCCTCTCTTGGTGAGGATATTTTCAAAAGAACCATTGTTATTGGTGGTTTTTCAAAAAGTTATTCTATGACAGGTTGGAGAGTAGGTTTTGCAGCAGCAAAAAAAGAGATTATTGATGCTATGGCAAACATACAATCAAACACTACTTCCAATGTAAATTCTGTTGCACAAATGGCAGCTCTTGAGGCTTTAACAGGTGACCAAAGTGCGATGGAAGAAATGCTTAAAGAATTTCAAAGAAGAAGGGATTTTATTGCACAGAGAATTTCAGATACTCCCCTTTTAAGTTCATTACTTCCTAAGGGTGCATTTTATCTTTTTGTTGATGTTTCTAAACTTCTCGGATATGAAATTCAGGGAATTAAAATTAACAACAGTTCTGATGTTGCAAAGGCTCTTTTGGAACTTTATAATGTTGTAGTTGTACCTTCAGATGCTTTTGGATATGAAAATTATATAAGAATTTCTTATGCAACTTCAATGAGAGATGTTGTTGAGGGCTGCAACAGAATAGAAAAATTTATTAAAGAAAATTTTTAAATAACAAGGCTCTTTGACCTGTATGTAAGTCAAAGAGCTTTTTGCTTTTCAATAAAAAACTCCGTAACCAAATTAATTACGGAGTTTTTTATTAATATACAAATACAGGGTCCCCAACATTTACAAGGTCGTAAATTTTAGCAACATCTGTCATACTTAAATTTACACAGCCATGAGAACCAACACTCTTATATCTTTCAGGGGACCAAGCAGACCAATTCTGCCAAGTAGCATCGTGATAACCAATGCCTGACCATGTAATTCTAACCCAATAAGACACAGGAGTACGATAATCCTCTCCAACAAGAGTTTTATTACGGAGTCTTTCCTTAACATACCAACAGCCTTTTGTTGTTTCTCTTGCAGGTATAGGCAAACCTGTTATACAATTTGCAGTGTATGCAAGCTGACCATCTTTATATACAAATACTTTTTGTTCTGAAATAGAAATTTCGCTGTAATTTGTTGTACTGTAATCTTTATTAGTATCAAAAACAGCACCTTTTCTAATATATATGGCATCAAAATTACTAACTAATTTTTCTTTGTTTTCATCACTGCTGTTTTCAATATATGCTTTAATATTTTCACTGTTATCAGTCTTTAAAACATCAAGAACCTGTTTAACAGTTTTATCATAATTAAGCTGCCAGCCATAGTCGCCGCCTGTAACCTTAACCATATTACCTGCATGATTTTTAAAATCACGAGTTTTGCCTACGGTTTTATATTTAAGACAGAATTTTTCAACCCAATCTTTTACCCTTTGCTCATTAAGAGTAAGATTATAAGAAGTATCCATATCATACCAGTTCATAACATCTTGTGGAGTTAACGAAACAGTATGACCCTCAGCCATTTTCCAGTTAAACCAATGCACTACAGTTTTGTTATAGGCATCACAAATTTCCTGAAGTCCTGAACCTTCTTTTTTAACATCAGGAGCAGCAAAAAGATTTGGAAAAGCATTTGCATCATCAAGGTTTACTTCTTCTATAAGAAGTGAAAGAGCTTCCTTTGCAATTTCATAAAATTCATCTTTATCTAAAGTATTACCCTCAATTTCAGGTCTTACTACAAAATAGCCCTTTTCATCTGAAAACTCTGCCCCTGCATCAACAGGTGCAATAATAGGCTTATTTTCACTGCCCTTTATAAGCTCGCAATTTTCCAATATATTTTTAAACTTTTCTTCTGAATATTCAATTTCAGGTGCAGCCTCTAAATTCTGTGGTTCAAGGAAAGCAAATAAATAAAATTTTTCATGCTGTTTTTCAAAAGCTTCTTTTATACAGTCATCTGACTTTACAACAAGGTCAATATCGTCTTTTGAAATAGTAACACTCATATCACTTCTGCCTTTAATGGTAAGGCTGTAATCATCATAAATCTTTTTAAAAGACGAAATTGAATTCTCAATTTTCATTCCTTCAACACTTGTGCCGTTTAAAACTGTATCTATGTACCATCTGTTGCTAAAATATATATGCCCCGAAATAATTGCAATTATAATAACAGCAATTATAGGCAATGTAACAGCTAAAAGCAACTTAAAATCAGAAATTGTATTTTTTTTATGTTTTGTTTTTTTATTTGAATGTTTTAACTTTTTATCCTTAATTTTTTTATCTGATATATTCTCCTCTGTGTAACTTAAATCTGTGTCTTCCTCTATGTCAATAAGGTCAATCAACGCAGAGTCTTCAGCGTAACTTTTGTCTAACTTTTTATTTATATCAGACTTTTCTGATTTGTTATCTGTAGAACTCATTTTTTACCTCTTTCTAATATAATTATTTGATTAAAATAGTTATATCCACTTAATATAATATTTTTACACCAAATGAATATTTTAATATAAACAAAAAGTGTTGCAACTAATTAAAATCACACACTTTCATACTATATCAAATCTAAATACCCCTTAATCAGATTTTTCTTGACTATTGTACCACAAAATCACAGGCTATTCAAGGGTAAACAATCCAAAAATCGACATATATTATAACAAATATGTATTAATTTTTACCAATATAAAATATTATCCAAGTATTTACAGCAATAAATACTTAGATTTAGGTAATTTATTGCTGTAAAAAAATTTCCATTTCATTTATTTCTTTTTTCTGGTTTTCTATAATTCTTTCAGCCAAGGATTTTACATTTTTATTATCACCGTATTTTAGTATAATTTCTGACATATTTATTGCCATTTGATGATGTTCAATCATAGACTCTGCAAAGGTTTGGGATATGGTTTTATAATTATTTGAATGGATATGGGAGGACTCCATAGAATTATTATATTCATTAATATAATAAAGTGTTTTTTGAGAATCCTTTTCTGTAATAGTATTTAAAAGAGTTTTCATATATTCAATTTCTTCATTTTGAGTCTTAATAATATTATTTGCAAGCTTTGTCATTTGATTATTTGAATTATCATATTTTAAAAAAGTTTCTGACATTTTAATTGCTGCCTGATGATGAGGAATCATACCATTAATATAATTTTTATCTGCACTTTCTGTTTCTTCAATACTCATCATATCTTTAATCATATCGTGCATAATACTGTCTTGTTCAGATACATAATTTTCTAAATAAACATTATCACCTTTATTTTTGTATCTGCCTGCAATAAACCAAGTCAAAAAAGCAAGTGCAATAAGTGATACTGCCAATAATATAAATACACCTTTTCTGTTCATTAAATCATCTCCCAAATATATCTTTAGCTCAGATAATGACTTTTATTCAAAAATATACAAAAAAGATGACCATAAAATTTTAGGTCATCTTGATATTTATATTAAATTTTTATAAGTTTTGGAACTAATATTAGAAACATAAACTTCTCTTAAAACCAAAGCCATAGAACAAACTAAAGGTATTAGGCAAAACCAAATACTTCCTATACTAAAATTTCTCCAAAGCACAAAAGATACTGCAACACCTACTTGAAAAGATAAAAGAGTTGCTCCATAAAAACAGAATTTATCAAGCCTTGATTTATTTCCCATTAAATATTCAGTAAGAGAAATAGTAATCTGTCTTAAATTATTAGTTGAAAAAATTGTAGCAGAAACATATCCCCTTGCTCCCGTAAAACTGTTCCATTGAAAAGCCATAGCAAAAAATATTGGATAAAGTCCAAGTATAGGGTCCATTTCCAAAGGAAGAAAGGCAAGAATAATTACTGCCACAGCATCTATTAAAATACTTGTAATTTTAAGATTAATATTAAAATGCCTTGGTAAATATACAGTTAAAAAAACCGCAAACATATATAATAAAGCTGCCCCAATTCTAATAATTACAGATTTTAAATCATTACCCAGTAAACTACTTACAATATATATTAAATTAGAAGTCTGTGATGAGCCAAAATTATTACTTCTGACCATAAGAGCATATATGCCAAAATACCCTCCTACAAAAGACATAGCATAATGAATTGTGGCATCTATTCTATTTCTATCAAACACAATAGCCTCCATAAAAACAAGTAAAATTTAACATTTCATCAAGCTAAATTATACCACCATTAATTATTAATTCAAGGCTAAATTTACACAAAATTAACAAATTATTTTTTAATTTATTGTTAATTTTACATCATCGATAGTACAAATGCCTTTATAATCTTTAGGGAATTTTCATCTGTTTTATAAGAAAATTCAGGATGCCATTGTACTCCCAAAACAAATTTTTTATTAGGCATATATAACCCTTCAACTACTCCATCTTCACTTACAGCACAAGGCTTTAATTTTTCGGAAATATCTTTGACAGCCTGATGATGATAACTGTTTACACCAATTTTTTCAGATTTAATAATATCATAAAGAGGTGTATCACAAATTATATTCATATTGTGACATACCTTATCATAAGGCGGTGTCATTTTATGTTTTGTTTTAAGATTACATTGTGTAGGCAAATCCTGATATAGGCTTCCTCCTAAAACAACATTTAAAATTTGTACTCCTCTGCATATTCCAAAAATTGACTTATTAAGTTTAAGGCTTTTTAAAATTATGTATTTTTCCATTAAATCTCTTAAATGGCATACCTCTCCACAAGTGCCAAGGGTTTCCTCATTGTAAAGAGTAGGAGATACATCTTGTCCTCCCGTAAGTAAAAAACCACTGCAAATATTAATAAAATAATCAAGTTCTTCCCTATTATCCGTAAGGGGGAGAATAATTGGAATTGCTCCATTTTCCTCAAGCATTTTCATATAACCGGGAACCATCCAATAACTATCTTTTTTAAAATCATACAAAGGCATAAGTCCTACTAAAGGTTTCATAAATTCATCACTCCAATAAAAAAGAGGTCGGCTTTATGCCAACCTCCATTAGTATACCATAGTTTATCACATATTTTTAAATTTGTCTATAGTAAAATCGGCTGAATTTGTTTACCCTCTAATGCCATTTCAGCACTTTCCGAAATTTTGGAAAAATCAGAAATCATTGACAATGGTTTTTTAATATAATTATCCTGTCTGAAAGGTACAAAATAAATATTTTTTCTTATTATTAAACCACCTATATTTTTTAAAGTAACTCCAAGTGCATCATTTGTTGAAATTGCAATAACAACAGGTTTATTGTTTCTTAGATGAGCCTTGCAAGCCATTGTAACAGGGCTGTCTGTTATACCAAGATTAAGTTTTGCAAGAGTATTTCCTGTACAAGGTGCCACAACAACTATATCAAGTTTATTTTCAGGTCCTATTGGTTCAGCTTCTTTTATAGAATTTATAATTTTATTGCCGGTTATTTCCTCAATCTTTTCCTTAAATATTTCAGCTTTTCCAAACCTTGTATCTGTACTTCCAAGATTATAACTAAAAATGGGATAAATATTTATGCCCATATTTTTTAGATTTTTTATTTCTTCTATTACATTTGCTATTGTGCAAAATGATGCACACATACAAAATCCCATATTTAATCCCTTTAGGCTCATTATATCACCCCCATTGTTATACTATGATACTTGTATCAAAGCTGTGATATAACTAAACCTCCATTGCTATTGATATAATTATATCCCTTAAAATCTCTGCTGCTGTGCATGGTGCTGTTCTTCCCGGCATACCTGGGCAATAAATAGCTCTTATTCCAAGTTTTTTTGCATAACTAAAATCTACTCCACCGGGTGCCTGTGCCAAATCTATTATAATTGTTTCTTTTGAAACTCTTTTTAATATTTCCTTATCTATTACAAGGGCAGGTGCAGTATTAAATATAAAATCATAGTTATTTACACTTAATGAAAGCTCTTTTATATTTACACTTACCATTCCATAGGCATCTATATATGCTTTATCCTGTGGTTTTCTGTAAGTTACATAAACCTTTGTGCCTATACCCTTTAGAGTATGAGATAAAATCTTTCCACATCTTCCATAACCTATTACTAATGCGGAACTTCCAAAAAGAGTTTTGTCGCTTTCCTGCATAGCTGTCATTATTGCACCTTCGGCTGTTGGTATGGCATTTTTTACTGCCACTTCTTCATAATTAAATAAATCGTATATATTTATACCCAAACCTTGGCATTTTTTCCTAAGCCCCTCTGTTACAACACCACATATTATATTTTTAATTTCAGCTCTTGTAAGCATAGACAAAAGTTCATCTATTGTAAGATTTACGCTGTTTAAAAATACATTTTTATTATCCTTTGTAATTGGTATAGGTGCTATTAAAACATCTGAGTCTGACAAAGCCTCTATTATGGTGTTTTCGCATTTTATAATTCCTCTGTTGTCAAAAGCCTTTACTATATATCCTTCTCCCTTTAAAAGGTCATAGAGATATTTATATCTGTAATCTCCTCCAAGTATGGAAAATTTTATTCTGCTCAAAAAAAATCACCCCGCTATTAACCTATGCAGGGTGATTTGTACTAAATTACATTTTATAATCAGGCTCAATATATAAATTTTTATTATTTGCTATTTCCTTATTATAAACCTCATCTTTCCAGTTTTCTTTGTCAATATCTTCTATACTTACAGAAATTGCTCCCTCTCTAACTCCTGTTTTTGCTAAAGCTTTTAAAAGAGTATTTGCAATTTTAATTTTTTCTTCTTCGGTTTTTCCTTTATACATTTTTAAATTAATATGTGGCATAATTGTCACTCCTTGGTATTTAATTTTATGTCATATTCTCCGTCATTTTTAAAAGACACATCTACCTTATCTCCTATTTTAAACAAATTATCACCATTGTCAACATTAAATTTTCTTTCTGCTCCATTTAATTTTATGGTAATACTGCCCTTTGTTGAATTTATAACTTCTGCATTATTAAGTGTAGGATTTTCATTTGTGATTTTCACTACACCAACAATTTCACTATCTTTCATTACAACAGATATTATTTTATCCTGATAAGGGGATAAATCCACTCCCTCTGCTCCTCTTAAACCACCATTACAAAGTATGTATTTATCACCTAAATCACTGCAAAATTTATCTGTTGCATATACAAATATGTCACATACAGTAACCTTATCTCCTACAGCTTTTGTAAAAGCCTCAAGCCATATTTTGTAGGATATTGGCTTGTCCTTGTCGGCTTCATTATATTTAAGTTCAAAATTTCCTCTTGTATTTATTTTTTTAATAAGACTTTGTGCCTGTGTTAAAGTTAAATTTTCATCAGGCTTAAATTCCTTTTCAGATACCCCTGCAATTAAGCCTGCATTATATGAGGCATTAATATATTTATCATACCACAACTCTACATCAGTATCATTAAATTTTATTGTCCTTTCCATATTTTTAATATCATCAAGGCTAAATCTGCTTAGAGCAAGCATTTTACTTACCTCTGCCCTTGTAACAGGTATTTTTTCTCCTATTTCACCTGTTTTATCATAAGTATTTGTATCGTTATTTTTCACCTCTGTACAGCCACATAACACTAAAAATGTAAATAATATAAAAATAATCCTTGGCATATTTATTCCTCCCTTAAAGAGAATATATGCCAAAGATTATTAAATTAGAACCCTAAAATCCTATCAAAATTTCTACTGGAATTTATTAACTCAGGAATTACCTTGCCTACAGTATTGCTTTCTGCTTTTTTAAGCTCTATTACAAAATCCATTTCTACATAAGTATCTAAAAATGTTGCTCCAAAGCTGTAGTAAAAAGAGTTTTTATTATCAAATATTTCATTTAGCCTTTTGTTATAAACATTTGACTTTCTGCTGTCTATTACAGGATATTTGTATTCATTAAAAGGCGACCTTGGTAAAGTGTAAAATACATAATTTTCAATATCAGCATTTGTTTTAAAAACACAAATTGTAATTAATCTTGATATGTCATTTAGGTTAGAAAGTTCAGACACATCAATATCAAACCATACAGACCTGTCATTTACCAAAGATACTCTTAGTGAATAAATATCAAAAGGCGGATAATAATTAAATATTATATCATCAGCATAATCTGATAAATTTTGACTTGAAATTATATTAACTAATTTATCCCTTGAATAAGAATTAAATATATCAAGTTTTAAATCCTCTGATTCAACATCAAAATAATATCTGGCTATATCTGTAGGATAAAAATAAGTACAAGGAGCATACAATGTCTGTGCAGGGTTATGATTAAAATAAAATTTTTTATTTTCATTAACTATATCCATAAAAACACACATATCACCATACATATTATATTCTGTTGTGTAAACTATATTTATTAAACCCAAATATGCACTAAAAGGAGTTAAAAACCATTTATCATAAGCTACTCCTGTTTCATATAATCTAAAAGCCAGTTCTTCTGAAATATTATCTTCATCTAATTCTAAATCTAAATTATCAAGGGCAGGAGTTGAAAAATACATATTAAATATAGTATCTGTATTTTTAAATGCCCTTATCCAGTCTGTAATATTTTTAGGAGTTATTTCTTCTTCAAAAGTGCAATAAAAATTTAGATTATCACAAGCTAAAGCTACTGCTTCATCTATTACTTTTTTAAATAATTCCCTATTATTAAGCTTTAATAAGCTACAATCCCCCTGACATAAAATTTCTACTCCTATAGAAGGCATATTTTTAAGAAGTCCGAGATTTAGCATAATTCTAATAACATAGTCAATATACTCATTATCCAATATACAAAATAAATTTTTATTTTCTTCTATAAATTCCTCATCAAAATAATAGTTTTCACCACATTTTATTCCATTTAAGGCACTATTATATATAGTTTTTATATCTCTTAAAATTAAGGGATTATCTATTGTATTTTCTTCAATAGAATATACTGTTTTTGAAACGGTTTTTAAATACTTATTTTTTACAACAGGCAAACTTCCTTTTAAATATTCAGATAAAATATTAAAAGGTGTAAGCTCCAAATTAAAAATTACACTTGAAAAATACCATCTTCTAAAAAAACAATATACATATTTTAACATCTCACTTTTTCCTCTTATATTTATTTCAGAAAAAGAAAGTTTAAAATCATCTATAAATTTATTTATTAACATATCAACATTTTCATTTTTAAATTTATTTGCCATTATATTATACCTCTACAAAATAAACTGTCTTAATTATAGCAGATTATTTAGAATTTTACAAAAATATTTTAATTTTTTTTAAATTTATTATTTACTATTTCCAAAAAAGTTGGTATAATAAATTATAAAATATTTTGCTGGTTGCATAATATTTATTAAATCCAGGGGATTGTCCCAATTTTAATTTTACAAGGAGGTTTGTAAAAATGGCAAGAATGCAAACTATGGATGGTAACCAGGCTGCTGCTGAAGTTTCTTATGCGTTTACTGAAGTTGCAGGTATTTACCCTATTACTCCATCCTCACCTATGGCTGAACATGTTGATGAATGGGCTGCCAGAGGTAAAAAGAATATTTTCGGACAGACAGTTAAGGTTGTAGAAATGCAGTCTGAAGCTGGTGCTGCCGGTACTGTACACGGTTCTTTAGCAGCCGGTGCTTTAACTACTACATATACAGCTTCACAGGGTTTACTCCTTATGATTCCTAATATGTATAAAATTGCCGGTGAATTATTACCATGTGTACTCCATGTAAGTGCTCGTTGTGTAGCTAGCCACGCACTTAATATTTTTGGTGATCACTCTGATGTTATGGCATGTCGTCAGACAGGCTTTGCAATGTTAGCATCTTCTTCTGTTCAGGAAGTTATGGATTTAGGTGCTGTTGCTCATCTTTCTACTATTAAGGCTAAGGTTCCTTTCCTTCACTTCTTCGATGGTTTCAGAACTTCTCACGAAATTCAGAAGATTGAAGTTTTAGAATATGATGATTTAGCTAAGTTAGTTGATATGGACAAGGTTAAGGAATTTAAAGAGCACGCTCTTAATCCTGAACATCCTTGCACAAGAGGTACTGCTCAGAACCCTGATATCTTCTTCCAGGCAAGAGAAGCTTGTAACCCATTCTATGAGGCTACTCCAGCTATCGTTGAAGAATATATGGCTGAAATCAGCAAACTTACTGGCAGAGATTACAAGTTATTTAATTACTATGGTGCTCCAGATGCTGATAAGGTTATTATCGCTATGGGTTCTATTTGTGATACTATTGCAGGTACTATTGATTACCTTGCAGCTAAGGGCGAAAAGGTTGGTCTTGTAAATGTTCATTTATTCAGACCATTTGTTCCTGAAAAGTTATTAGAGGCTATTCCTGTTACTGCTAAGAAGATCGCTGTTCTTGACAGAACTAAGGAGCCTGGTTCTTTAGGCGAGCCTTTATATCAGGATGTATGTACTGCTTTCTTCCACAGTGATAGAAATGCTGAAATTATTGGTGGTAGATTTGGTCTTGGTTCTAAGGATACTACTCCTGCTGATATTATTGCAGTTTATAAGAACCTTGATTCTGATTCTCCAAAGAATCCATTTACTTTAGCTATTAATGATGATGTTACTAACCTTTCATTACCTAGAGAAGAAGTTGTTGATGTTACTCCTGAAGGTACTACTAACTGCTTATTCTGGGGTCTTGGTTCTGACGGTACTGTAGGTGCTAACAAGAACTCTATTAAGATTATTGGTGACCATACTGATATGTATGCTCAGGCTTACTTTGCTTATGACTCTAAGAAGTCTGGTGGTATTACTAATTCTCACTTAAGATTTGGTAAGAGCCCTATCCGTTCACCATATCTTATTGACACTGCTGACTTCGTTGCTTGTCATCAGCAGTCTTACTTAAATAAGTATGATATGACTTCTAACTTAAAGAATGGTGGTAGCTTCTTACTTAACACTATTTGGTCTGATGAAGAATTAGATACTCATTTGCCAGCAAATGTTAAGAGAGATTTAGCTAACAAGAATATTAATTTCTATACAATTAATGCTGTAAAGATTGGTAAGGAAATCGGTCTTGGCAGCAAGTTTAATATGGTATTACAGTCTGCTTTCTTTATGATTACTGAGATTATTCCTAAGGACGATGCTATTAAGTATATGAAGGAATTTATCGTTAAGTCATACGGTAAGAAGGGTGAAAAGATTGTAAATATGAACTATGCGGCTGTTGATGCAGGTGCTGAAGGCTATCACAAGGTTGAAATTCCAGCTAGCTGGGCTGATGCTAAGGATGAAGCTGCTGCTGCTACTGACAGACCAGATTTCATTAAGAATATTGTTGATGTAATGAACGCTCAGAAGGGTGATACTTTACCTGTATCTGCATTCAAGGGTATCGAAGATGGTACATTTGAACATGGTACTGCTGCTTATGAAAAGAGAGGTATCGCTATTCAGGTTCCTACTTGGGACCCTAACACTTGTATTCAGTGTAACAACTGTGCATTTGTTTGTCCTCACGCTTGTATCAGACCATATCTTTTAACTGATGAAGAAGCTGCTAACGCACCTGCTGCATTAAAGGCTGCTCAGGGTAAGGGTAAGGAAGCTGCTTACAAGTATGTAATGCAGGTAGATATTATGGACTGTACAGGTTGTGGTAACTGTATCGCTTCTTGTCCATTAACTGGCAAGACTGACCCATTAAAGATGGTTC
>JBJFFW010000217.1:0-3186 GCA_051892075.1 Lachnospirales bacterium | reverse complement strand
TGTATTTGTAATAACTGCACAAGGTGTCAATTACACACTACAAGGCACAATGTTGTATTTGGTGTAGGAAATGAAAAAAGTGATATTTTGTTTGTAGGAGAAGGCCCCGGATATTACGAGGATATGCAGGGAGAACCCTTTGTAGGTGCTGCTGGGAAATTACTTGATAAAATGCTTTTATCTATTGGACTTTCCAGAAAAGATGTATACATAGCTAATATTGTTAAATGCAGACCACCAAATAATCGTGACCCACTGCCTGAAGAAAGAGAGGCATGTATTCCATATTTAAGACATCAGTTTAAACTTATTCGTCCTAAAATTATAGTATGTCTTGGAAGAATTGCGGCTACTTCCATAATAGACCCAAATTTTAAAATAACAAAATCAAGAGGAATATGGTACAATAAAAAAGGAATAGATATTATTGCAACCTATCACCCATCAGCTCTGCTTAGAGATGAAAGCAAGAAAAAAGATGCGTGGACAGACTTAAAATCAATACGAAAGAAATTAGACGAAGGGAAAAAATAAATGAGTGATAATTTTAAATCAGGTTTTGTAACATTAATTGGTAGACCAAATGTAGGTAAATCAACTTTAATGAACGCATTAATAGGAGAAAAACTCTCCATTATGTCAAATAAACCTCAGACTACAAGAAACAAAATACAAACAATTCTTACAAAGGATGATTTTCAAATAGTTTTTATAGATACCCCAGGTATACACAAGGCTAAATCAAAACTTGGAAATTATATGATGAAAAGCGTTGACTCATCTTTAAACGATGTTGATGTTATTTTGTATTTAGTTGAGCCTTATGAAAAAATAAAAGACTCAGATAAGGCAATTATAGAAAGATTAAAAAACACTAAAACCCCTGTTTTTTTATTAATTAATAAAATTGATACTATAGATAAAACAATCCTATATGGTGTAATCGAAGCATATAAATCTCAATATGATTTTGCAGAATATATACCAATTTCTGCCTTAAAAAATAATAATATTGATGATATTTTAAAAACTATATGCAAATATTTACCTTATGGTCCTAAATATTTTCCTGATGATATGATTACTGACCAGCCTGAAAAACAAATAGTATCTGAAATTATAAGAGAAAAGGCACTATATCTTCTTCAAGACGAAATTCCCCATGGTATTGCCGTAGAAGTTACATCAATGAAACCAAGGAAAAATAATTCTGATTTAATGGATATAGATGCTACCCTTTACTGTGAAAGAGATTCACATAAAGGAATAATAATAGGAAAACATGGCACAATGCTAAAAAGAATAGGTTCATCAGCAAGGAGAGATATTGAAAGATTTTTAGGCTCTCAAGTTAATCTTCAGTTATGGATTAAAGTTAAAAAAGATTGGAGAGATAATGATTCACTTCTTAAAAATCTTGGGTATGATTCAAAGAACCTATAAAATTTAATGACAATAAATTACAAACTTTGTCCTTTTTAGAATTTATAAACTCCCTAAAAATAATGCTTGAACAAGTGATTTTAAAATGTCAAGTATCAAATTATTTCATAAATGTATAAATTTATACAGAATACGCAAAATAATTTGGGTTAATATATTATCAAAGGGAGGTAAAAATTATGGACAATTTCTTTTGGGATATATTTGAAAAAAGTGGCAGTATTGATGCAATTATGGCATATATGAAATATAATGAGGTAAAAAGTTGTGAGTGTGGAGAAGATTCGTGGAATAATAATAAGGGAGAATGAATATGGAGAAGCCGACAAATATATAACTATATTTGCCAAAAATATTGGTAAAATATCTGTCTTTGCAAAGGGTGCCAGAAATACAAAATCAAAATTTCTGGCAGGCACTTCTATATTTACATACGGTGACTTTGTAATAAGAACACAAACTAATACTCCAACTTTAAATTCAGTTGATATAATAGAAAAATTTTATGATATAACATCAGATTTGGACAAATATTATTATGGCACATATTTACTGGAATTTATTTTAAAAATAATTCCTGAAATAACTGATGATAACAAATATTTAATATTGCTTTTAAAGACTCTTAATCATCTTAAAATATGTAAAAATCCCTCCATTTTAATAATAAGGATTTTTCAAATTAAAATGCTTAAATATTTAGGTTATAATCCATATAATGAATATTGCACAATTTGTGGTACTCCTAATCCAAATATATTTACTCTTAATGGTTTAATCTGTAATAAATGCAGTAGTTTTAAAAATACAGAAACTCTGCTTCCTGTAACAATTTATGCTCTTAAATATATATCAGAATCTGATGTATCTGATTTATTTAAGTTTAATATTTCTAATGAATGTTTAAAGGAGCTTGGATATATTGCAGAGGAATATATATCAAATCATATAGGTGTAAAATTAAAATCATATTCTTTTATAAATACATAGTAAATTACTATTGACAAATTTACTTAGAATGATATAATAATAATTAGATATTGTCTTCGGGGATTGGTGTAATTCCATACCGGTGGTAAAGCCCACGAGCCTTATGGCATGATTCGGTGAAATTCCGAAGCCGACAGTAAAGTCTGGATGTTAGAAGATATTTTGTGTGCAGTCAATACCCCGAAGCATTCGGGGTATTTTTTTATGCAGAGGTGCTTGTAATGAATTATATGTTAAGAGCCTTAGAACTAGCAAAGCTTGGCTCAGGTTTAGTTTCTCCAAATCCTCTTGTAGGTGCAGTTATAGTAAAGGATGATAAAATAATTGGTGAGGGTTATCATCAGAAATACGGTTCAAATCACGCAGAAGTAAACGCCTTTAATGATGCAAGAATTAAAGGCAATAATGTAGAGGGTGCTGATATGTATGTCAGCCTTGAACCATGTTCTCATTTTGGACATACTCCACCTTGTGCCAAGGCTATTATTGAGCATAAAATTAAAAGAGTTTATGTTGGACTTAAAGACCCAAATCCTAAGGTTTCAGGTAGTGGTATAAAAATGCTAAGAGATGCGGGCATAGAAGTAATTGAAGACTATTTTGAAGATGATTGCAGTAATAATAATCAGATATTTTTAAAATATATAACAACAAAACTTCCTTATGTTGTTATGAAGTATGCAATGACTATAGATGGCAAAATTTCAGCTTATACAGGGGACTCTAAATGGGTTACAAGCGAAAATAGCAGAG
>JBJFFW010000216.1:0-14626 GCA_051892075.1 Lachnospirales bacterium | reverse complement strand
TGTCGTGAGTGGACATTATTACTGTGCCACCATTTTTTACAAAAGATTTAATTATGCCTAAAATTTCTTCTTTGCCATAAATATCAAGAGCTGCACTTGGCTCATCAAGTAATAAAATTTTAGGATTTTTGCTTAGTGCAATTCCAAGAGATACCCGTCTTTTCATACCTCCCGAAAGTTTATCAACTCTTTTATTTAAAAATTCATAAATTCCAAGATTATTTATAATATCTTTACTATGCCCCTTTTTACACCACAAGCTTAAATTATCTTTTACACTAAGCTCATCTATAAGAGGATTTTCCTGTGGAAGATAACCAACATAGGAAGAAAAATTTTTATTCTTAAAAACATCACAATCTTCATAAAAAAGCTCACCTTTATCGGCTTTTTTAATACCAGCCATAATAGATAAAAGTGTGGTTTTTCCCGAGCCGTTTTTACCTATTATCCCTACAATATCGCCTTTTGAAACCTCTAAAGTAATATTTTTAAGTTCATAATCTCTATATTTTTTAGTTATCCCCTTTGCTCTTATTATCAAATTCTTCAGCCGCCTCCTCACACAAGTCATAGACTGTTTTTTCTTTTTTAATGTTTTTATAAAAAATACCTGCAATAAAAGATGTAAAAGGAAGTGTAAGAATAATGCCTATGCTTCCGATTAATGCCTGCATTACCTCTACAATAACCCTTTCTTTATTAAAAAGTTCAAGAAGTGAACCATTAAATACTACAAGAAGTAAAGTCGTAGCTAAAGCACTTCCAATATAAGCAAGCACAAGAGTATTAGCCATGGTACCCATTAAATCCCTGCCTATTGTCATACCGCTTTTAAAAAGCTCCTTTGGCTTAATACCAGGTACTTTAAGCTTAATTTCGTGTAAAGATGCTGAAATATCAACAGCCACATCCATTACGGCACCCATTGAGCCTATTGTAATAGATGCAAAAATAATTGCAAGTAAATCAATAGGATGTTCAGGATTTACAGTAGTTAAGCTGAAAGTTGACTCATCAAGTACACCGCTAAGACCTAAAACCAAGTTCATTAAAACAGTCAAAGTTCCTGCCACACATACACCACCACTACAGCCTACAACAGCAACAAGAGATTTTTTACTTGGTCCGTTTACAACTAAAAGTGTCATAATAATTATATAAACACAGATTACAACTGTCCATATATAAATATTTTGTCCGCTTATAACTGCCGGCACAAAAACAGCAAACACTGCAAGACAGGTAAAAACTAAAGAAATTAAAGTATTAAAACCTTTACTTCTTCCAAAAAGCAAAAGTAAAAATACAAATAAAGCCCCAAGCAAAATAAGATAACCACTTCTTATGTATTCAGAAAATTCATAATTTCCATCATTTGATACACCAAGAAGAACCTTATCGCCTTTTTCCACTATTTTATATGGCACAGCATCATAATCATCAACAGTTTGCTTAGCAGTTACTTCCTCACCTGTATCTGTAAGTTTAGCCTTAAAATATGTATATGTACCTCCCATATCATTGCCATAGTCATAAGGAATGGACTCTATTACCTCCATTACCTTTGCAGGATAGGTTTTATCCACACCTTCACCTTGTAATAAAGTGTATTCGCTATTTGCAATATTATTGCCAAAATACAGAAAAACAATACTAAACAAAATAGTACCTATATAAGTTACCACTCTGGCAAAATTACTATTCATATAAATAGCCTCCAATATTAAATTTTATCTCCTTAAGTATAACACAAAAAACTATAAATTAATACAAAAATTTTATATATTAATTAAATTGTAAACTTTAGAATATTATGGTATACTATTAAATTGTGAAGGAGTGATTTGTATGAAAGCTGTTATAGGTCTTGGAAATCCCGGAAAAGACTATAAATGGACAAGACATAATGTAGGCTATGAAGTTATAAATAAACTGGCTTATGATAATAATATTGAAATGAATAAAGAAAAATTTAAAGCTGTTATAGGTGAGGGTATAATTGGCAGCGAAAAAGTAATATTTATTGAACCTATAACATATATGAATTTAAGCGGAGAAAGTGTTAGAGAGTTTGTAAACTTTTATAAACTTGAAGCTGATGATATAATTGTTGTATGTGATGATATTAATTTGCCTGTTGGCTCTATAAGAATAAGAAGAAAAGGAAGCGACGGAGGTCAAAAAGGACTTAGAAATATTATTTTAAATCTTGGATATGACAATTTTACAAGAGTAAGAGTTGGAGTTGGAGAAAAACCTCCTAAATGGGATTTGGCAAAATATGTTTTGAGCAAATTTTTGCCTGAAGAAAATGACGATATTATAAAAGGTATTACTGATGCCGGTGATGCAATAACTATGATTATTAAAAACAAAGATGTATCTGAAGCTATGAATAAATATAATAAACGAGGCATTGGTAATTAATGGTGATAAAAAGTGAATGTTTTTGATAAACTTTTAAATGAAAACAAAAATTTTAACAACTTAATAAATGATATAAATACCAAAACCCTGCCAATTCTTGCAACAGGTGTTATTGATACTCAAAAAGCTCACCTTATTTCAGGAACCATAAACACACTTAATAAATCAAGTATCATTATAGCAGGCTCAGAGCTTAAAGCAAAGGAAATTTATAAAGACCTTAAATTTTTTATAGGAAATAATGTATATCTTTACCCTTCAAAGGATATTATTTTCTACTGGGCTGATGTAAAATCCCTTGATATTATTAAAGAAAGATTTAATATTATATCAAAAATTATAAATGGTGAAAAAATTACAATTATTTTAAGTGTTGAGGCATTATTTGACAGACTTATTCCTCTTGATGTTGTAAAAAGTTTCATTATGGATATTAAAGTCGGTGATGATATTGACCCTGAAAAATTTTCAAAAAAACTTGTGCTTATGGGATATGAAAGATGCGAAATGGTTGAGGGACAGGGACAGTTTGCAATTCGTGGCGGAATTATAGATATTTTTTCAAATGTGTGTGATAATGCAGTAAGAATTGAGCTTTGGGATACAGTTGTAGACTCTATAAGATATCTTGATACTTCCTCTCAAAGGTCCATTGAAAATGCCGAAAGTATTAAAATCTATCCTATGAGAGAGCTTTTGTATGAAGATGATATGGTGGATTTGGCAATTAAAAATATAAATAAGGAGCTTGAAAACTATAAAAAAGCTCCCGATAAAATTAAAATGATTGTTGAAGAAACTGTGGAAAAGCTTTCTGAACAAAGGAGTTTTTCAGGAATTGACAAATATATTGAGTTTTTCTATGGTGATAATACCTGCACCCTTTTAGAATATATGCCTAATGATACTCTTTATTTTATTGATGAGCCTACAAGAGTTAAAGACCATGCCGAATTTATTTTAAAAGAATTTACTGACAGTATTGAAAACAGAATTGACAAAGGCTATATGCTGCCATCAGCTATTAAAATGGTATATACTTATGAGGATATTGTAGACAGACTTTCAAATAAAAATACTGTTATTTTAGCTAATATGCTCCACAGTGTAAACTATTTTAAGCCAAAGGATATTCTTGATTTTAAAGTAAAGTCATCTTCCCTTGTTAAAAACGACCTTAATATGACAGCCGAAGATTTAAGCTATATGCTTAAAGAGGGATATAGAATTATATTTTTAGCAGGTGGGCACACAAGGTGTGAAAGAATGTTAGAGGAGCTTTTATCAAGAGAGTTAAATGCAGTTTATGCAGAAGATATTAATAATACTGAAATTAAACCGGGTATAATTTATATAGCAAGAGGCTCTATAAATAAAGGCTTTGAATATACTCTTACAAAATTTGCCATTGTTAGTGAAAATGATGTACTTGGTGAAGAAAAAAAGAAAAGGAAACCTAAGAAAAAAAGAAAAGACGGCACAGCCATTGAAAATATTTCAGACCTTAAAATAGGAGATTATGTAGTTCACGAAAATCATGGTGTGGGTATATATAGAGGTATAGAACAAATTGTAACTGACGGAGTAAGTAAGGATTATATAAAAATAGGATATGCCAAAGAAGATGTATTATATGTAGCCATAAACCAAATGGATATGGTGCAAAAATACATTGGTGGAGAGGCAACAAAACCAAAACTTAACAGACTTGGCACTTCTTCTTGGGAAAAAGCCAAGGCTAAGGCTAAACAGGCAGCCTATAAACTTGCTTATGATTTAGTTGAGCTTTATGCTAAAAGGCAGGAAGAAAAAGGATATATGTATTCTAAGGATACAATTTGGCAAAGGGAATTTGAGGAAGATTTTGAATATACTGAAACTGATGACCAGCTTTTGGCAATAGAAGATGTTAAAAGGGATATGGAAGAAGGCAAGGTTATGGATAGGCTTATTTGTGGCGATGTAGGCTTTGGAAAAACCGAAATTGCTATAAGAGCAGCCTTTAAAACCGTACAAGACGGAAAACAGGTGGCATACCTTGTGCCTACTACAATTCTTGCAAGACAGCACTATATTAATTTTAAAGAAAGAATGGAAGCCTATCCTATAAATGTAGAAATGCTTTCAAGATTTAGAACTCCTACTCAGCAAAAGGAAGTTGTTAAAAAACTTAAAAAAGGTGAGTGTGATATTGTAATTGGAACTCATAGAATTTTAAGTAAGGATATGGAATTTAAAGACTTGGGACTTGTTATTGTAGATGAGGAGCAGAGATTTGGCGTAAATCATAAAGAAAAGCTAAAGGCTCTTAAAGAAAATGTAAATGTTCTTACTCTTACTGCAACACCTATTCCTAGAACACTTCATATGAGTATGACAGGAATAAGGGATATGAGTATACTTGAGGAGGCACCTCATAACAGACTTCCCGTTCAAACCTATGTTATGGAATATGACCCTGAATTTGTAAAAGATGCCATTCATAGAGAGCTTGCAAGAAATGGTCAGGTTTATTATCTTTATAACAGAGTACAAAATATTGAAAAAGTGGCAGAAAAACTGCAAAATCTTGTACCCGAAGCTACAATAGCCTTTGCCCATGGACAAATGAGTAAAAATGAGCTTGAAGATATTATGATGAGATTTATGGATAAGGAAATTGATGTACTTGTCTGCACAACCATAATAGAAACAGGTCTTGATATTCCTAATGTTAATACTATTATTATTTCTGATGCCGATAAAATGGGTTTAAGCCAGCTATACCAGCTTAGGGGACGAGTAGGCAGAAGTCATAGAACAAGCTTTGCATATTTGCTTTATGAAAGAGATAAGGTTCTTCAAAGTGATGCAGAAAAAAGACTTCAAACCATAAGAGAATTTACTGAATTTGGTTCAGGCTTCAGAGTTGCCATGCGTGATTTGGAAATTAGAGGAGCAGGAAATCTTTTAGGAGCTGAACAACATGGTCACATGGATAGTGTAGGCTATGAAATGTATTGCAAACTTTTAAATGAAGCTGTAAGAGAGCTTAAAGGAGAAAAGGTTGAGGCTTTATTTGAAACATTAATTGAGCTTAAACTTAATGCCTTTATTCCTTATGGCTATATACCAAACGAGGAACAAAAACTTGATATGTATAAAAAAATATCTAAAATTTCCTCTCAAAGTGATTATTATGATGTTCAAGAGGAATTTGAGGATAGATTTGGTTCTATTCCAAGAGCTGTAAATAATCTTTTGGATATTGCCCTTATTAAATCAAAAGCCCATAATTTAGGTATTACAAATATAACTCATAAAAATGATAAGGCTCAAATTACATTTAAAGCCGATGCTAAAGTTAAGGGTGAAAGAATTTTAGAATTAATTAAAGAAAATAAAGGCAAAGTTTTATTTACAAACACTCAGGCTAAACCAACTTTAACAATAAATATTAAAAATGATAATGAAATTTTAAAAGAGCTTGATTATGTTCTAGGTTTCTTGGAAATTGGATAATTTTATCAGTTATATCTTTCAATTTTTATTATTTTAGGGATTTTATCAGTTATAACTGATAAAATCCCATTTTTTATATTGATTATCAGTTATAACTGTGGTATACTAATATCATAAATTTAGTTTAGGGGTGATTTTTGTGATTAAAAGAGAAATGTATCTAAATCGTATCCGTCCCTTTATTGATAAAGAACTTATTAAAGTTATGACAGGTTTTAGAAGAAGTGGGAAATCTGTTATGCTTAGCCTTATTCAAGATGAGTTAATTGCAAAGGGTCGCAAAAAAGAACAATTTATATCTTTTAATTTTGAAAAAATGGGGTTGGAAAGACTTTGTAATGCAAAGGCATTGTATAATGAAGTTATGGCTCTTTCAGATAAAATTAACGATAAGGTTTATCTCTTTTTTGATGAAATCCAAGAAGTTGAAAACTGGGAAAAATGTATAAATTCTTTTCGTGTAGAGCTTGACTGCGATATTTATATTACAGGCTCAAATGCAAAACTTCTTTCCGGAGAACTTGCAACTTATCTTGGTGGAAGATATGTTGAATTTGTGATTTATCCTTTTTCCTTCGCTGAATTTAAAGAACTTTATGGAACAATTTTTACAAACTTTTCAGAAACGGAATGTTTTAACAAATACCTAACCTTTGGCGGTATGCCTTATCTTAGCAATTTAAACTATGATATTGAACCAACCCGATTATATCTTGAAGATTTGTATAGCTCTGTAGTTTTAAAAGATATTGTAAAAAGAAATAAAGTTAGAGATGTTGACCTGTTGGAAAAAATAATTTCTTATATTATTGCAAATGTAGGTACAACATTTTCAGCAAGTTCAATTTCAAAATACTTTAAAAACGAAAATCGCAAGGTATCCTCTGAAACAGTATTAAATTATATTAAATATTGTAGTAATGCCTATCTTTTCTACAAAGTAAATCGTGAAGATGCAAAAGGTAAGCAGATTTTGTCTACTAACGAGAAGTATTATATGGTTGACCATGGCATAAGAGAGGCAGTTTTTGGTGGAAATATAAAAGATATAAATCAGGTTCTTGAAAACATAGTCTATATGGAGCTATTAAGGAGAGGTTATAAAGTTACAATAGGAAAATATGAAGATAAAGAAATTGATTTTATTGCTCAAAAGCAAAAAGATAAAATTTATGTTCAGGTATCATATATGCTTGCATCTGATGATACTATTAAGAGAGAGTTTGGAGTTCTTGAAACTATTTCCGATAATTTTCCAAAATATGTGGTTACAATGGATGAACTTGACTTTAGTCAAAACGGTATAAAACACTGTAATATAAGAAATTTTTTAACAATGGATAGATGGATATAAAAAATATGTAATATAACAAAAGGATTGACTTCGGTCAATCCTTTCAAAGTTTAGCTTATTTTCTAAATTCTGTTTTAAAATTTTTATCATATAATTTTGACAATTCATAATCGCTGTCAAGTACCCAGCCACATACAACTAAAGCCGTTTTTGTTATATTATTTTCCTTAGCCATATTATGAAGGTTTGAAAGAGTACCTCTTATTACCTTTTCATCTTCCCAAGTTGCCTTATAAACTATGGCACAAGGAGTATCTTTATTATAACCGCCCTCAATTAAATCCTCTTGAAGTTTTTCAGTTAATGAGGCACTTAAAAATATAACCATAGTGGCATTATGAGATGCAAAGGATTTTATACTTTCTTTTTCAGGCATTTTTGTTCTGCCCTCTGCCCTTGTTATAATTACACTTTGAGATACATTTGGCAAAGTGTACTCACACTTTAAAGCTGACGCAGCACCGCAAAAACTTGAAACTCCCGGACAATATTCATACTCTATTCCCATTTTTGAAAGTATATCCATCTGTTCTTTAATTGCACCATAAATACAAGGATCCCCTGTATGAAGTCTTACAATTTTTTTATGCCTGTTATCAGAATAAACCTTTGCAACCTCATCTAAATTCATATAGGCACTATTATAAATTTCAGCATTTTTACAATAACTAAGTAGTTCCTTATTTACAAGAGAGCCTGCATAAATTACAACATCAGCCTCACTTAAAAGCCTTGCACCTCTCACAGTTATTAAATCCACAGCACCACTGCCTGCTCCAACAAAATAAACCATATTATCACCCTTTACCAAGTATGCCGTATTTATTTGAAAAAACTACAATATCAACTTCCATATCCTCTGAATTAATATTAGTATAATACTTTATTTTTTCAACAAGTCTTTCCATAACAGGCTCTAAAATATTTTTTTCATAAAGAAAATCACAAACCTCATCAGTTGTATTACATCTTAAAATTTTTCTTAAAATATTAATATCTGCTCCAACTTCAATACCACAGCTTGCCATAAGCTCCATTCTGCAATCGCTGTATTTTGAATGAGTATTTGTAATTCCTCCAGATAATTTTACCATTTTTCCAATATGCCCTACTATTGTAAGTTTAGAAAAATTCATATCTCTTGCAGTCAATATACAATCTCCCACAAAATTACTCATTGTAACAATTAAATCTCTATTTACACCTAAATTTTTAACGGCAAAATCTGCCCCATAATTTCCAAAGACAGCTACAGCCTCATTATGATACTGTCTTACCATATTAAGCTCTGTTTTAATAGTATCAACTAAAGCCTTTTCACTCATTGGCTCAACTATTCCCGTTGTGCCAAGAATTGATATTCCACCCTCTATGCCAAGTCTTGGGTTAAAGGTTTTTTTAGCAAGTTCCACACCCTTTGGTGCTGAAATTTCAACATTTATACCACCAAAATATTCTAAGTTATCACACAAAGATAAAATATTATCCTCTATGGATTTTCTTGGCTTAGAGTTAATTGCATATTCTCCAACAGGCTGATTAAGTCCTTTTCTTGTAACAACACCAATTCCCTCTCCACCAGAAATATTTATACCACTATGGCATTTTGAAACTTTAGAAAATATATCAATTCCATTTGTAATATCAGGGTCATCTCCACTATCTTTTTTTACGGAGCATTTTACATATTCCTTATTTATTTCAATATTTTCAATATTAAGGCTTAAAATATCCCCATTTGGTAAAACCACATTTATATTTTCACACAAATTCCCTGTTAAAAGCATATAAACTGCTGCCCTTGAGGCTGCAGCAGCGCAAGTGCCTGTAGTAAAACCATTTCTTAACTTAGACATACTTTAACCTCTTTATCAAGTTTAATACTATCTTTTTCAACTATACAATCAAAACACAAAACCTCTACTCCCTTACTTTCAGCCTCACAAAGCTTATCTGCAAAAGCTTTATGGGTAATATAATTTGGAGTAAAATAACTTGCACCCTTTAACTGTACTACAAATATAACATAGGCATTAAATCCACTTTCCTTTGCTAAAATAAGCTCTGACAAATGCTTCACTGCCCTTTCACTTGGAGCATCAGGAAAACTTACAACACCATTATTTTCAAGAGTAACCCCCTTAACCTCAATATAGGATTTAATATCACCCTGTTCCATATAGAAATCAAAACGGGAGTTTTGAAATTTTGACTCCCGTTTTAAATAAGTAACATTTTCAAAAATTTTATCAATACTTTCCTCTACAACCTTGTTTGGAATTTGAGAATCAATATTAACAAGGATATTTCCTTTTTCTACAGTAATTAGAGAAAACTTTGTCTTTCTTTCAGGATTTTTACTTGGTTCAACAAAAACCCTGACACCCTCAACTAAAAGCTCCTTACATCTTCCTGTGTTTTTAACATGGCAGGTTTCTACTTGACCATCTATTTCTATTTTAGAAATAAATCTGTTTTCTCTTACAATAAATTTGCCCTCTTTTACATTTTCATATTTCATTTTATCCTCTTATATGACCGTCGCCATAAATAATATATTTTCCTGTAGTAAGCTCTTTAAGACCCATTGGTCCTCTTGCGTGAAGTTTTTGAGTGCTTATGCCAATTTCAGCACCAAAGCCAAATTCATTTCCATCGGTAAATCTTGTAGAGGCATTGGCATAGACAGCAGCAGAATCAACTTCATTTAAAAATCTCTGAGTATTAGTGTAGCTTTCGCTTACAATAGCCTCTGAATGACCTGTAGAATATTTTGAAATATGCTCTAAGGCTTCATCAATACTATCTACTACTTTAACAGCTAAAATATAATCAAGATATTCTGTTGCCCAGTCCTCATCTGTAGCCAAAATTACATCTTCTACAATTTCTTTTACGGCTTTATCTCCTCTTATTTCAACGCCTTTATCTCTTAAAGCCTTAATTGCCAAAGGCAAAAATGCCTTAGCAATATTTTTATGAACAAGCATAGTTTCAGCCGCATTACAAACTCCAGGTCTTTGAGCCTTAGCATTAACAATAATATTAACAGCCTTTGAGATATCGGCACTTTCATCTACAAAAATATGACAGTTGCCAACACCTGTTTCAATAACGGGAACTGTAGCATTTTTAACAACAGACTGAATAAGCCCTGCTCCACCTCTTGGAATAAGCACATCAATATATCCATTTAACCTCATCATTTCAGCAGCAGTTTCTCTTGAAGTATCCTCAACAAGCTGAACAATATTTTCATCAATTCCAAGAGATAAAATAGCCTCTTTAAAAACTTTTACAATAGCCATATTTGAATTAATAGCCTCTTTGCCGCCTCTTAAAATAACAGCAGAGCCTGCCTTTAAGCATAATCCGAAAGCATCTGATGTAACATTAGGTCTTGCCTCATAAATAATACCAATAACACCCATTGGCACTCTTTTCTGCCCTACAATAAGTCCATTTGGCAAGGTTTTCATACTTATAACTTCACCAATAGGGTCAGGCAGCTTGGCTATTTGAATAAGACCGTCAGCCATGGCTAAAACTCTATCTTTATTAAGAGTAAGTCTGTCTATAATAGAGGCTTTTACTCCATTATTTTTTGCATTTTCAACATCAATATTATTAGCTTTTATAATTTCATCAGAATTTTTAATTAAAGAATTAGCCGCCTCTTTTAAAAGATTGTTTTTATCATCAGTTGTAAGTTTTGCAAGCTTTCTTTTTGCCTCAACAGCACATAATCCAATTTCAATTAAGCTTTTCATATTTAACCCTCCCATCGGTTATAACAACATCAGTTTTTACATCATATTCATCAAAGGCTATAGCATCAACAAGCTGAAAATCAAAGGCTAAACCTACTGATAACATATAACTGTTTTCAGATAAATATTTGTCATAATATCCTCCGCCATAGCCAATTCTGTAGCCCTCTAAATCAAAAACAAGTCCCGGTACAATAATAATAGTATCTTTATCTGATTTTACAATATTTTCTTCATTATAATAAGGCTCTAGTATACCTATTTTATTTTTTTTAAGTTCATATAAAGAATTAATTTTAATAAAAACCATTTCGTGGGGTTTACCTGTCATATAAGGCAGCGCCACCATCTTTTCATCTTCCAATGCCTTTTTTACAATTTTATAAGTATCAATTTCACTTCCAAAACTTAAAAAAGTAAAAACAGATTTGCAATCCTTATAGTAGGAACTACTTAGAAATTTATTTGCCACAATTTCAGATTTTTCCATACTATTATATTTATCCCTTAAAGCCTTGTATTTTTTTCTAAGCTCTTTTTTCATTTTTTATTACCTATAAAAAGTGTACCAATATTTTCACCGTCAAGAATACCATATAAAATTTCAGGTTCATTTCCTGAGGCAATAACCATATTTACTCCTTTTTTAGTAAGAAAATCAGCAGCTTTAACCTTAGTTACCATACCACCTGTGCCAAGTTTTGATGCTGAACCTGTGGCAAGTTCATAAATAGAATCGTTTACCTTTTCTACTATATCAATTCTTGTGGCAGAACTTACTTTATTTGGGTCAGCAGTGTAAAGACCTTCAATATCAGATAAAATAATAAGCAAATCACTGTCTATAATAGAAGCAACATAGGCAGAAAGTGTGTCATTATCTGAAAATTCATTAAACTCATCTGTAGCAACAGAGTCATTTTCATTTACAATAGGTATAACTCCCATTTCCAAAAGAGAATTAATGGTATTTTGAACATTCTTAATTTTATGCTGAGCATCAAATACTGCCATTGTAACAAGAATTTGTGCAATTTTCTGATTATACTCACCAAAAAATCTCTCATACATCTGCATAAGTATAGCCTGCCCTACAGCAGAGGCAACCTGTTTGCCAATAGTATCTCTTGGTCTTTCTTCAAGTCCAAGTTTATCAGTACCAACAGCAATAGCCCCTGATGAAACAAGTACAACATCAATACCTCTATTGTTTAAATCTGTTAGAACTCTTGATAAAAGTTCCATTTTTCTTAAATCAATTTTACCGTTTTTATGAGTAAGGGAAGTTGTGCCAACTTTAACAACCACCCTTTTAGTATCTTTCAATTTTTTTCTAAAGCTCATTTCTAACTCCTAATAAATTATAAAATTATTAAAATATCCCCATATCTTTAAGATATAATAGCATAATTGTTTAAAAAATTCAATATAAACTATTGACTATTTTTGCTAAAAAATTTATTATATAGGTAAGAGAAATTTGTCATTTTTTTGGCAATCTAAAAATCCGAAGGGGATTAATATTTATTTAAAAGGAGGACTTTAAATGTTCAAACCAAAAATCTGGGACATAATTAAAAATCATCCCAACGATTTAAAAGGCAAGGAGCTTACTAATGCAATAGTAGCCGGTGTTATTGTTGCAATAGTTGCCCTTCCTCTTTCAATAGCACTTGCTATATCTTCAGGTGTTAAACCTGAGGTAGGTTTGGTAACTGCTATTGTAGCCGGTTTTTGTATATCAATGTTCGGCGGTTCAAGAGTGCAGATTGGCGGACCAACTGCTGCTTTTGTAGTTATTATTTGTGGTATTATTAATCAGTATGGCTTAGAGGGACTTATGGTTGCTACCTTTATGGCAGGTGTATTTTTAATACTTTTTGGTGTATTTAAACTTGGTGATATTATTAAGTTTATACCTTTCCCAATTACCGTAGGTTTTACTACAGGTATTGCCGTTACTCTTTTTTCTACTCAGCTTAATGATTTTACAGGTATGAGTATAGAGGGTATAAGCTCTGAATTTATACCTAAATGGATAGCTTATTTCCAAAATCTTGATAAAATTAATTATCATGCTCTTATAGTAGGTATAGCAGCCATTATAATTATAGTTGGCTGGGGTAAGATAAATCAGAAAATTCCAGGTTCTTTAGTTGCTTTAATTGCTACTACAATTCCTGTATATATCTTACAGCAAAAAGGAATGTATACTGATATTCAGACTATAGGCTCCAGATTTGGTGAGCTTTCAAGCTCTTTTCCTGCTCCACATCTTCCTAATTTTACAGGAGTTGATATAGCAGCCTTAATTCAGCCTGCATTTACTATAGCTATTTTAGCAGGTATTGAATCCTTGCTTTCAGCAGTTGTTGCCGATGGTATGACAGGTGATAAGCATAATTCAAATCAGGAACTTATAGGACAAGGTATTGCAAATATTGCAAGTTCACTTTTTGGTGGCTTGCCTGCTACAGGTGCTATTGCAAGAACTGCCGCTAATATTAAAAACGGTGGCCACACTCCTATTGCAGGTATGGTTCATGCCATTGTACTTCTTATTGTAATGTTAGTTGCCATGCCTCTTGCACAGGCTATTCCAATGAGTACCCTTGCGGCAATTTTGATTGTAGTAAGTTTTAATATGTGTGAATTTAAAGAATTTGCAGAGCTTTATCACACTACTAAAAGTGACTTTGCAATTCTTCTTCTTACCTTTGCACTTACTGTAGTATTTGACCTTGTTGTTGCAATAGAAATTGGTATGGTTCTTGCAATGTTCCTCTTTATGAGAAAAATGTCAGATACTTTCAATATAAACACTGTTTCAAAGTTTGAAGAAAGTGATACATATAAATATGTAAATAATGAAATTATGGTTTATGAGCTTGCAGGACCAATGTTTTTTGGTGCCTCTACAAGATTTATGGAAACTATGAAGAAAATGAACCTTAATTCTGATGTACTTATTTTAAGAATGAAAAATGTACCAGTAATTGACGGTACTTTGCTTGACTCTCTTAAATTTGTGGTAGATTATGCAAAAAGACATCATATTGTGGTGCTTTATGCTGAATTGCAGGAACAGCCTCACGAGGTTTTAGTACACTTTGGCTGCGAAGAAAGAATGGGTAAACACAAATTCTTTAATACAATGGAAGATGCTTTCCACTATGCAGAGGAAATTGTAAATGCCAAAAAAGAGGTTTATGCTTCTCTTAAAAAGCCTAAGAAAGAAAAAACCAAATAATTTTGGTGGCGTTGCCCCCAAACCCCCACAACCTTTTTGAAAAAAGGTTGACAAAAACTTTTGACGGATTGCCTAAAGTCAATCCTTGCAGGTTTACTATAGGCTAACATTTATTAAATCAATATATGGATTTAATATCATTTTAAGGGCGAACAATATTCGCCCTTATTTTTATACCTTTTTTAATATATCTTTATTTTCGCAAACCAATAAATGAACTTAGTAAAAAAGATTTGAAATAAACTCCCAAGGATTAACCAAAGGTTAATCCGACAAAAAGTTTTGCCCAGCTTTTTTAAAAAGCTGGTAGGGGCTTGGGGA
>JBJFFW010000215.1:0-3232 GCA_051892075.1 Lachnospirales bacterium | reverse complement strand
ACAACTCAGTCTTCAAGTGGTGGAGATACACCAAGTGGCGATAATGTTATTAATCAGAGTATGACTATTTCAAGAGATGCTAACTCTAATTATGTAACAGTAAATAATGACCAGAATTCTACAGGTGGCTGGAAGGTAGCAAAGTATAATGATAAGACTAACCCTGGTTATTTAGTAATTAAGCTTGGTAAGACTGCATCAAGTATTACTATTAATAATGATGGTGGCAAAGCTATTATTATGGCTACAGAACTTGGCAGCGCCTCTCCTGAATACAGCAATACAGCGGCAGCTGCAGTTACAATGACTAATGTGCCTTCAGGTACATACTATATCTACAATACAAGTGGTAATATGACAATTACTGATATAGCTGTAACTATTGATGGTTCAGGCAGTGTAACTGAGGATAAAATTGGTGATGCAAACTATGATGGTACTGTAGACAATACTGATGTTCAGATGGTACTTGACTATGCTTCAGGTAAAATTACATCTGTTACAAATGCAGAATTAGCTGATGTTTCAGGTAATGATACAATTACAGCTTATGATGCTTACTTAATAGGCAAAATTATTTTAGGCTTATTTAATTAATTAAGGAGGAAAAAAGATATGAAAAAGTGCTTTAAGAAAGCCTTAAGTGGTATTCTTTCTGCAGCAATGCTTTTTAGTTCTGTTGCTTTCACACCTGTTGTGGCTTCAGCAGCATCTTTTAGCACTGTTGGTGGTTGGAATGAGTCACTTTATGCTGAATGGGCAGATTCAAATCCTGACAGTACAAGTGTTTCTGTCCAGTATAAGCTTAGTTCTGAGTCTACTTGGACTACTCTTAGTGATACAGACACTAACAAGGCTTATACTTACCTTATTAGACCGGCTTCTACAAGCGGATATGGTCGTGTAGATATTCCGGGCTTAAAGGCAGGCAGATATGATTTAATGGTAAAATCATCTACAGGTACTGAATATATTCGCAAAGGTATTAAGGTATATCCTAATGACCGTTCAGGTTATGCTCACTTTAACTGGACAGAGGGTGTAGGCGGTTATAAAGATGATGGTACACCAAAGGATAATGCTCTTGTTATTTATGTAACTGATGAAAATAAGGACACAGTTACAGTTCCAACTTATGGTAATCAGACTATTAATTATACTAAGTCCACAGGCGAAACTTGGACAAGAGATACAGCCGGTATTGGTGATATTTTAAATAATAACTACAATTTTATTAAGCAGGTAACAGTTACGGATAATCATCCTCTTATTATTAGATTTATCGGTACAGTTAATCCACCTGAAAACTTAACTCCTCATGGTGCCAAGGATACAGCTCTTGGTGGTTCAACAAGTGATAATGGTTATCTTGCAATAACCAAGGATTCAAGAAATATTACTCTTGAAGGTGTTGGCGCTGACGCAGTGATTGATGGCTGGGGCTTTACATTTGCCAAAAGCTCAACAGCTACTGCTGAAACTGATAAGAACTTTGAAGTTTCTAATCTTACATTCCAGAATTACCCTGAAGATGCTTTAGGTTTCCAGGGCCACGACAGCAATTCAATTCCTATTGCAAGATGTTGGGTACATAATAATACTTTCTATCCTGGATATTGTGCAAACCCTACTGAATCTGATAAGAAGGATGGTGACGGCTCTTGTGATTTTAAGCGTGGTTCATACTATACAATGGCT
The DNA here is from genome assembly GCA_051892075.1 of Lachnospirales bacterium. GTDB lineage: Bacteria > Bacillota > Clostridia > Lachnospirales > CAG-274 > HGM11788. Next base: position 1,534 of record JBJFFW010000215.1, on the reverse strand, counting down.
TATAACCACTATATTGAATGTCACAAGACTAACCTTTTAGGTTCAGGTACTTCTGATGAACAGTGGAATATGACCTTACACCATAACTGGTATGAAAATGTTGGTTCAAGACAGCCTCTTGCAGCTAATGGTAATATTCATATTTACAGTACATATTTCCAAGGTGCTACATCTACAACTGTAGATTTAAGAGGTAAAAATGATGTATTCCTTGAAGAAAACTATTATGATAACTGTAAGAATTATTTTAAATCAAGAAATGCTACTTGTTATGCAAAATCATATAATGAAATAGTTAACGGCGGTTCAATGGGTGGCGATACAGGTACAAGAACAGTTGTAACTTCAAGAACTCAATCAGCCTTAGCTGACTGTGGATTTACCTTGCAAGATGGCACATCTATTGCAAACTTTGATACAAATCCGGCTATTTTCTACTATGATTCTGCCAATAAGGTATCAGATGTATCAGTATTAACTAAGGCAGCCGATGTGCCGGAGTATGTAAAGGCTCACGCAGGTACTTTACAGGCTTATGAAGAAACTGAATCAGGTGAAATTACTATTACAGTTACAAGTGGTTCAACTCCTATTACTGGTGCAACTGTAAAGGCTGACGGACTTACATTTACTGAGGGCTCAAATGGCGTTTATACTGCTGTTGCAAACCTTGGTACAACATACACAATTACAGTTTCTAAAGAGGGTTACTCTAATGTAACTATTAATACTGAAGCTCTTGCAAATGACGGTGATACATTTACTGCTACTGCAAATATGACAGTTGATACAGACGGTTATGCAGTAGTTAAACTTGAGGGTGGTTCTGCAGCAACTCCTGTAACAGGTGCTACAATTAAGTTAAATGACGGAACTACTTTAGTAGACCAGGGCGACGGTACTTATAAGTCAGCAAGTCAGCTTGCTGTAGGTACTTACACAGCTACTATTACAAATACAGGAGATTATATTGCTCCAACAGAGGCTCAGACAGTTACAGTTAAAACTACTGATGCCGAAACAGTAATCAAACTTGATAAATATACAGGTACAGTTAATGTAACTGTTTCACCTGCAGATGGAGAAACTAACACTCCTGATTTAACTAAGGCTACAGTTACTGTAGGAAATACAGCTCTTACATATAGTGACGGTACATTTACAGGTGCTGTTGAAGTAGGCAATCCTTATGCAGTATCTGTTAAGATGCCTGGTTGGAGTACAGATTCAATTACTCCTTCAACTTTAACAGCTAACAGAACAAGTGCAGTTTCTGCTAATGCAGTTATTAGTTACAAGGGTGATGCTTTAATTTGGAACTACACAGACGGTACTAATACATTAAATGCTACTGTATCTGCAAGTTCTTGGAATGATGCTTCAAGTAATCAACAGACATTTGAGGATAAGACTCTTAAAGCTGCAATTAAGATGGAGTCATCTACAAGTATTAAATTTGATACAGATACAGACGGTACATTAACAGTAGTAATGTATTCAACTAATTCTGACCCTACTATTAAAATTGACGGTA
>JBJFFW010000214.1:0-3236 GCA_051892075.1 Lachnospirales bacterium | reverse complement strand
ATGAATCACAGAAACCACAAGTGCTTTCAGGTGCAATTTTATGGAGATTTTCAATACTTAAATAATCAAGACTGTCAGCATTAATTATTTTTGCAGTTTCTTCTACAGTATACTTATTTGCAATAAGCTGGTCTCTTGTAGGAATATCTGTACCAAAGAAACAAGGCCAAGTAAATGGAGGTGCTGAAATTCTAACATGAACCTCTTTAGCTCCTGCATCTCTTAAAAGTTTAACAATCTGACCGGAAGTAGTACCTCTTACAATACTGTCATCAACCATAATAACTCTCTTGCCCTTTACGGCAGATTTAAGCACATTAAGCTTCATTTTAACAGCCATTTCTCTTTCATTTTGAGTAGGCTTAATAAATGTTCTTGCAATATATTTATTTTTAATAAAGCCTGTATCAATAGGAATACCACTTTCCTCAGCATAGCCTTGAGCTGCTGAAAGACCTGAATCAGGCACACCAATTACAATATCAGCATCTACAGGAGATTGCTTTGCAAGGAAAGCTCCTGCTCTTTTTCTACATTCGTGAACAATCTCATTTTCAATAAGACTATCAGGTCTTGCAAAATAAATATGCTCAAAAATACACATACTAGATGGATACATATTGCATAATTCTTCATCGCATCTTATATTGCCGTCCTCAATAGTAACAATTTCACCAGGCTTAATATCTCTTACATATTCTGCATCTATAGCATCAAAGGCACAGGACTCACTTGCAAAAATAATAGCATCATCTCTTTTAGCAATCTGCAAAGGTCTAAAACCCCAAGGGTCTCTTGCTGCTATAAGCTTATTTGGACTCATTACAAGAAGTGAAAAAGCACCCTTTAATTTTTTCATAGTATTTTTAACAGCAGCCTCAATAGAACCACAATTAATTCTCTCTCTTGCAATTAAATAAGAAATAATTTCAGTATCAGCAGTAGTCTGGAAAATAGCACCGTTTCTTTCAAGCTCTTTTCTAAGCTCTGCTGTATTTGTAATATTACCATTGTGGCTTATTGCCAAAGTACCTTTAATATATCTTAAAACAAGAGGCTGAACATTTTCTCTTGAATTACCTCCGGCAGTAGAATATCTTACATGACCTATAGCCATTCTGCCTTTAAGCTTAGATAAAATTTCTTCATTAAATACTTCATTTACAAGTCCTACATCTTTGTAATGATAAATTTCTCTATCACGATTGACTGCAATACCACAGCCCTCCTGACCTCTGTGCTGTAAAGCTACAAGGCCATAATATGTGGTGTTTGCAGGATTGCCGTTAACATCATAAATACCAAACACACCACATTCTTCATGTATCTTAGACATATAAAAATTACCTCCGATTATTTGTAAAATTCAGTAAGTCTTCTCCAAACTTCGTGATAAACCTCGCCAAATTCTCCAAGGTCCCTTCTAAATCTGTCCTTATCAAGTTTCTTATTAGTTTCTGCATCCCATAATCTGCAAGTATCAGGACTGATTTCATCAGCAAGCACAATCTCACCATCACAAGTCTTGCCAAGCTCTATTTTAAAATCAATAAGCTTTATACCAATGTTTATAAAAATTTCCTTTAAAGCTTCATTTACCTTAAATGCTATTTCAGAAATTTCATTAATTTCTTCTCTTGTAATAATACCAAGAGCAATAGCCTGATAATCATTAATAAGAGGGTCGCCAAGTTCATCACACTTGTAACTAAATTCAAGAGTAGGCTCTTTAAAAGGAGTACCCTCATCTACACCATATCTCTTAGAAAAAGAACCTGCTGCAACATTTCTTATAATAACTTCAAGAGGAATAATATCAACCTTTTTAACAAGGGTTTCTCTTGGAGATAATTCTTCAACAAGATGGGTTTTAATTCCCTTTTTAGCTAATAATTTAAAAATAAAATTAGCCATTTGATTATTAATAATACCTTTTCCCTCAAATGAGCCTTTTTTTAAGCCGTTAAATGCTGTTGCATCATCTTTATATTCAAAAATACAAAGACTTGGGTCATTTGTGGCATATACTTTTTTTGCTTTTCCAACATATAGTAAATCAAGCTTTTCCATTGTTATAAAACCTCACTTTTTAAATAAATATTTTTAAAAAATATCACACAGCTATATCATAACAGATTTTTAGCCAATAATCAATTATTATTTGAAATATTTTTGTAATATTATGGATATCTGCCCTTATAAATTTAATTCATTTTTTAATTGTTCAATAACTTTTTTACTGTCTTTAATACAGGCTGAACACATAACACCAAGTTTTATCTTTTTTTCAAGTTTTTCAAAGGTTGTGTTGCCATTTAACATTTCTTTTTTAATATCCTCAACATAAATATTAAAGCACTCACACACAAGTCTATTCTTCAAAGTAATCAACTCCCAACATTTTAGAGGCTTCTTCCTCATCTTCAAGTCTTGATACATTTTTAAGTTTTGATTTTATCATTTTAGTTCTTGTGCCAATAAGTTTGTCAAGGTCATTATTAGCTCTTGTAAGCTTTGTTTGTGTAGAAACAAGTACATCTTCAAATTTATCAAATTCTGTTTTAACAGCCTGCAAAACCTTTTCAATTTCAACACTTCTCTTTTTAATTGCAAGAGTTTGAAAGCCCATTTGTAAACTGTTTAAAAGAGCTGCCATTGTGCTTGGCCCTGCAATATTTACTTTGTATTTTCTTTGTAATTCTTCAATTAATCCTCTATTTACAACTTCTGCATAAAGTCCCTCAAAAGGTAAAAACATTATGGCAAAATTAGTAGTATAAGGAGGATTAATATATTTTTCTGAAATATCTTTTGCTTCAAGATTTATAATTCTAACTAATGCCTTTACACTTTGGTCAATTAAAGCCTTATCCCCTGTGTCATAGGCATCAACAAGTGCCTTATATGTATCTCCCGGAAATTTAGAGTCAATAGGAAGATACACAAATCCACCCTCATCATCAGGCATTTTAACTGCAAATTCAACTACTTCTTTTGAATTTTCCTTAACTTTGACATTTTCTTCATATTGAGATGGTGCTAAAATTTCCTTTAAAATTGCTCCAAGTTGAATTTCTCCCAAAATACCTCTTGTTTTTACATTTGAAAGAACCTTTTTTAAATCTCCAACTCCTCTTGCAAGATTATTCATTTCTCCAAGTCCCTTATAAACCTGCTCTAATCTTTCACTTACCTGTTTAAAGGACTCATTCATTTTGCTTTCAAGAGTTTTTTGG
>JBJFFW010000213.1:0-3236 GCA_051892075.1 Lachnospirales bacterium | reverse complement strand
CTATTGCAGATTTTCCGGGAATTGGAGCTTCCATTCTTATACTTCTTGCTGCAAGGGCAAGAGCAATATCGTTTTCAAGATTTACAATATCTTTAACTCTTACACCCTTTGGTGGAGTAAGTTCGTATCTTGTAACGGCAGGGCCTTGGCTTATGTTATTTACCTTAGCATTTACATTAAATATTTTAAGAGTATCTTCAAGTTTTTTAGCCTTTTCATAAAGCTCCTCTTTATTTGCGGCAGAACCAAGATTTGGATTTTTACCTAAAAATTCGAGCTTTGGAAATTTATAGTCTGAATTTTTTTCAACCTTTAACTTGTTTACATTTTTTGTTTTTTCAGCTTCAATTATTTCAGGAGCATCATTTTCCGAATAAGTTTTAGTATTAATGCTATTTAGAGCTGATTTTGCAATATTATCATTATCGTCTAAGTCAAAAGGAGGTAAATCTTCCTCTTTTTCTTCTGAAATATTTTGAGTGAAAGATGAAGGCATATCAGGTTCATCAAAAACTTCTTCTTCATTTTCCAAATTTACAATATTTATATTATCTTCTTCTATTGTATTTTCGTTTTCTTCTTCGGGAAGATTATAAACATAATGTTCCTTTTCTGAATTTTGTATTTTTGTAGCTTCATCAACAAGCTCTTTTAAACCTGTAAATTTAATATCGGGATTTTTAGGTTTATTATAAATCTGATTATTTTTAATTATAAAATCGTTTTCAAATAGAATATCGTCCTCTTTTTTGCCGTCATCATCTGTAATATTAAAGGTAACAACTCTATCTCTGTTTGGATTTTTTTTCTTTTTAGGTACTTTTTTTGCCTTTTCTTCTTTCTTTTTATCGTTTTCTTCAATAGGAAGTTTAAGCTGCACAGGTTCTGTTTCTGTATCTTCTTCAAAATCTTCTTCCAAATCTTCTGACTCGGAATAATCTTTAAAATCTTCTTTAACTCCGTCTATTAAATCTCCTATGTAATTAATAAAGCCTACTACAGACTTTCCTGTTGCCAATATTAAAAGCACAACAAGAGCTGTAAGTAAAATAATATAAGAGCCTATATTTCCAATAGCTTTATAAAGTAAATCTCCAATTATTGCACCAACTATACCACCGTTTGCAAGAGAGCTGTGCTCATAATAATAGTTTATAAAATAAGACATTGTATCATCAGTAAGATTTACCTTTGTCATAACATGGGCAAGGCTTATAAATACTATAAAAAAGCCTAAAAAAAGTGCAAGTTTTGTCTTAAAATTATATCTTGCTCTTGACATTAAAGTTTGTATACTAAATACAAAAAGCACTATTGGAAGTACCGCAGCACCTATACCAAAAGCCGTAATTAAAAATTGAGCTATAAAATGCCCGAAAGTGCCTGTAGCCTCAGAATTTGAGCCTGTAACAACACATATAAACATTACAAGGGATAAGCCTATTAAAATAATGCTTAAAACTTCACCCTGCATAGAGTTTTTTGCCTCAAGTTCAGCTTTTGTCAATCTTTTAGAATTTGAAGTATTTGACTTTTTGGAACTTGATTTTTTTGTACCTGATTTTTTCGTTGTACTTTTTTTATTGGAAGCAGCTTTGTTTGTAGTTTTAGCTGCTGTTTTGTTTTTAGTGTTTGCCATATATATTCCTCCATTTTAACCAATACATTATAACATATTTTTACTATCTCAACAAGATATATTTTATTACAGAATAATTCTTGCAGAAAATGTATATATGTGTTAAAATATTAATAATTAGCATATTTTATATGGTCGTTCGGAGGCATAAGTAATATGAGTACAGATTATTTAAGTAAAAAAATAGGTATTATTGGCGGCGGTCAGTTAGGTCAAATGATGATTTTGGAAGCTAAGAAAATGGGCTTTTATATTGTAGTTTTAGACCCGTCACCGGATTGCCCTGCACATAGTATATGCGATGAGCATATTGTGGCTGATTTTGATGATAAAGATGCTTTTATGCTCCTTGCAAAGAAAACTGATGTTATAACATACGAGTTTGAACATATTGATGCAAAGGCATTGGAGGAACTTGAAGATTTAGGCTATAAAGTTTATCCTACAGCTACTTCTCTTGAAATTATACAGGATAAACTTACACAAAAAATGGCTATGGCTAAAGGTGGATTAAGTATTCCTGATTTTATGGAAATAAATTCCACTAATGATATGATTTTAGCCGGTAAAGAATATGGTTATCCATATATGTTAAAAGCAAGAACAGGTGGATATGACGGAAAGGGAAATGCTGTTGTAAAAAGTGAGGAGCTTATACCAAAAGCATTTGAAGAACTTGGCGGTGGTTCTATAAAGCTTATGGCAGAAAAAATGGTGGATTTTAAAATGGAAACATCTATTCTTGCCTGTAGAAGTTTAAATGGTGATGTAGTTGTTTATCCTGTTGGTGATAACCGTCATGTAAACAGTATTTTGCATCAAACTGTTGTACCTGCTGATATTCCTGCTGAAGCTGCAAAATTTGCAATGGAAACAGCCAAAAGGGTTATGGAAATTTTTGATGGTATTGGTATGTTCTGCGTTGAGATGTTTGTAACAAGAGATAATAAAATCCTTGTTAATGAAGTTGCACCAAGACCACATAATTCAGGTCACTATACTATAGAGGGCTGTGTAACAAGTCAGTTTGAAAATCATATAAGAGCTGTTGTAGGTTTGCCTCTTGGAAGTACAAGACTTCTTTGTCCTACAGTTATGGTAAATGTTTTAGGAGAGGAAGGACACAGTGGCAAAACTGTTGTTGAAGGACTTGACAAGACTATGGCTTTAGATGGAGTATGTGTTCATCTTTATGGTAAAAGTCAGTCTAAGCCAAGAAGAAAAATGGGACATATTACTGTTGTAGCTGATAATTTGGGTGATGCCCTTAATCAGTCAAGACAAGCATATTATTTATTAAAAGTTACAGCTAAGGAGGAATTATAATGAGTGATATTAAAGTTGGTATCATTATGGGAAGTGACTCAGACTTACCAGTTATGAGTGAGGCTGCAAAGGTTTTAGATGAATTTGAGGTTAAGTATGAACTTACGGTTGTGTCTGCTCACAGAACGCCTAAAAAAATGTATGACTATGCACTTTCAGCTAAAGAAAGAGGTTTAAAGGTAATTATAGCGGGAGCAGGTGGAGCTGCTCATCTTCCGGGTATGACTGCTGCAATAACTTCTTTGCCTGTTATTGGTGTGCCTGTAAAAAC
>JBJFFW010000212.1:0-3265 GCA_051892075.1 Lachnospirales bacterium | reverse complement strand
AAAAATGTCAGTATAAAAATTGGTGAAGTAAAAATATTCATGCGTATGTCCTGATAGGATAGCCTTTTTATATTAAAAATTGACTAAATTTTGTTATAATGTTATAATTACCATATATGTGTTATGGAGGAAAAAATTATGAAAGGAATTATTTTAGCCGGTGGCAGTGGTACAAGACTTTATCCCCTTACAATGGTAACAAGTAAACAGCTTTTGCCTGTTTATGACAAGCCTATGATTTATTATCCTTTATCTACACTTATGCTTGCAGGTATAAGGGATATTCTTATTATTTCAACTCCTACTGATTTGCCTAATTTTGAAAGGCTTTTGGGAGATGGCTCAAAACTTGGAATTAATTTAAGCTATAAAGTTCAGCCAAGTCCTGACGGACTTGCACAGGCTTTTTTAATAGGTGAAGAATTTATTGGTGATGATAGCTGTGCTATGGTTTTAGGTGATAATATTTTTTATGGAAGCGGTCTTTCAAAGCACCTTAAAGAGGCAGCTAAAAAAGAAAAGGGAGCTACTATTTTTGGTTATTATGTTAATGACCCTGAAAGATTTGGTATTGTTGAATTTGATGAAAATGGAAAGGCTATTTCCATTGAAGAAAAGCCTGAAAATCCTAAGTCAAATTATTGTGTAACAGGTCTTTATTTCTATGATAAAACTGTAGTTAAAAAGGCTAAAGAGGTTAAGCCCTCTAAAAGAGGAGAGCTTGAAATTACTGACCTTAATAAAATGTATCTTAATGAGGGTACTCTTGATGTTGTAACCTTAGGCAGAGGTTATGCTTGGCTTGACACAGGCACAGTTGATGCCTTAAATGAAGCAAGTGAATTTGTAAAGGTTGTTGAGGGCAGACAGGGAATTATGATTTCTGCCGTTGAGGAAATAGCTTATAAAAATGGCTGGATTGATAAAGAAAAATTACTTGAATCAGCTAAAATGTATGGTAAAAGTGCCTATGGTGCTCATCTTAGAAAGGTAGTTGAAAATAAGTATTTGTACTAAGGAGAATTTTTTATGACTATTATTGTAACCGGTGGTGCCGGATTTATTGGAAGTAATTTTGTATTTTGTATGTTAGATAAATATCCTGATTATAGAATTGTTTGCCTTGATAAACTTACCTATGCAGGCAATTTATCTACTTTAGAGCCTGTTATGGATAAGGCTAATTTCAGATTTGTAAAGGCTGATATTTGTGATAGAGAGGCTGTTTATAAGCTTTTTGAAGAAGAAAAGCCTGATATTATTGTAAATTTTGCTGCTGAAAGCCATGTAGATAGGTCTATTGAAAATCCATCTGTATTTTTGGAAACAAATATTATGGGTACAGCAGTTTTAATGGACGCCTGCAGAAAATATGGTATTAAGAGATATCATCAGGTGTCAACTGATGAGGTTTATGGTGATTTGCCTCTTGACAGACCTGATTTATTCTTTACTGAAGAAACTCCTATTCATACTTCAAGTCCTTATTCAAGCTCTAAGGCTGCTGCAGACTTGCTTGTTATGGCTTATTATAGAACTTATGGTTTGCCTGTTACTATTTCAAGATGTTCAAATAACTATGGACCATATCATTTTCCTGAAAAGCTTATTCCTCTTGTGATTGCTAATGCCTTAAATGACAAGCCACTTCCTGTTTATGGAAAGGGTGAAAATATAAGAGATTGGCTCTATGTTGAGGACCATTGTAAGGCTATAGACCTTATTATTCATAAGGGTAGAGTTGGTGAGGTTTATAATATTGGTGGTCATAATGAAATGGCTAATATTGATATTGTTAAAATTATTTGTAAAGAACTTGGTAAGCCTGAAAGCCTTATAACCTATGTTGCAGACAGAAAAGGTCACGATATGAGATATGCCATTGACCCAACTAAAATTCATAATGAGCTTGGTTGGTTACCTGAAACAAAGTTTGCTGATGGTATTAAAAAGACTATAAAGTGGTATCTTGATAATAAACAATGGTGGGAAAATATTATAAGTGGCGAATACCAAGACTATTATAAAAAAATGTACGAGGGTAGATAAATATGAAAGTTTTAGTAACAGGTGTTAAGGGTCAGCTTGGCTTTGATGTTGTAAATGAGCTTACTAAAAGAGGACACGAAGCCATTGGAGTTGACATTGAAGAAATGGATATTACAGATAAAAGCTCTGTAGAAAAGGTTATAAAAGAAGTAAATCCTGATGCTGTTATTCACTGTGCAGCTTGGACAGCAGTAGATGCAGCAGAAGATGAGGAAAACATACCAAAGGTAGAAAAGGTCAATAGTTTTGGTACAAAAAATATAGCAGAGGTATGTAAAGAAATTGATGCTAAAATGATTTATATTTCAACTGACTATGTTTTTAACGGACAGGGCAGTACACCTTGGCAGCCTGATTGCAAAGATTACAAACCTTTAAATGTGTATGGCAGAACTAAGCTTGAGGGTGAAGAAGCTGTATCGGGTATTTTAGATAAATTTTTTATTGTAAGAATAGCTTGGGTATTTGGTGTAAACGGCAATAATTTTATAAAAACAATGCTTAAAATAGGCAAGAAATTTGACACTATAAAAGTTGTTAATGACCAAATTGGTACACCAACCTACACCTTTGATTTAGCAAGATTATTAGTTGATATGGTAGAAACTGAAAAATATGGTTACTATCACGCAACTAATGAAGGAGGATATATTAGCTGGTATGACTTTGCCTGTGAAATATTTAAGCAGGCAGGCTATAACACCAATGTTTTACCTGTTACAACAGAGGAATACGGAGTATCTAAGGCAGCAAGACCATTTAATTCAAGACTTGATAAATCAAAGCTTTTAGATAATGGTTTTAAGCCTTTACCAACTTGGAAAGACGCTCTTGAAAGATATTTAAAGGAGATTGATTTTTAATGAGTAAAATTAAGGTTACAAGATGTGAAATAGAGGGTTTGTGTGTAATTGAGCCTACAGTTTTCGGTGATGAAAGAGGCTATTTTATGGAAACCTATAATCAAAATGACTTTAAAGAAGAAGGACTTAATATGGTTTTTGTTCAGGACAATCAGTCTATGAGTACAAAGGGTGTATTAAGGGGACTTCATTTTCAAAAACAATATCCTCAAGGTAAACTTGTAAGAGCTATAAGAGGAACAGTTTTTGATGTAGCCGTAGACCTTAGAAGTGAGTCAAAAACCTATGGCAAATGGTTTGGAGTAGAGCTTAGTGCTGAAAACAAAAAACAGTTTTATATTCCTGAGGGTTTT
>JBJFFW010000211.1:0-3267 GCA_051892075.1 Lachnospirales bacterium | reverse complement strand
ATCTCACCGTCAATTTCTGCCTGAGCAAAAGCCGGCACACACACAAGCTCTATTCCGTTTGGTGCAACATAACCCCTTGCTATTGCCACAGATTTTACTGCCTGATTTACAGCTCCAGCACCTATTGTAAATACTTCCGCTGTTTCATTATTACGCAAAATTGCCGCTATTGCACCGGCAACAGATTTTGGCTGTGAAGAAGATGATACCTTTAGTGTTTCCATTACTACAACCTCCCTTAATATTTAATAATAGGGTTTACTAAAAACTGTAATTTATGCAGTAAAAAGCCGACAAAATTAATTGTCGGCATATAGAAAACACTATTTAAACTGATTTAAACTATCATCATATTCATAATTTATATTGCCAAGACTTCTCTCAATATGGTCTCTTTCAACACCAAGACTAATACAAAGGCTGTCTAGACAATCATACTCATCTCTAAGTTTCATATTTACAAAACTTAAAAGCATAACAGGGTCTTTTGGTATCATTTATTCTCTCTCCTAAGTTTTCTTATGTATTTAAAAGTTTCTTTTTCACCTTTTTCAGCTAACATTCTAAGTAATCTTTCAATAAGCTCACTTGTGTTAGGGTGAATTTCTCTTTTTCCTTTACCTCTTAAAAAATAATTAAGAGCATATTCATCATTATAGTTTTTACCGCCATAAATTTTACTTGCGGCAACTCTGTCACAAAACATTTCAATAACATAATTTACAGGCATTTCAACAGGCTCATACCTTTTGGTTTTGGCATTTATATCAGTCCAATATTCAAAATGGTGCTTATTTCTGCCTTTATGGTGCATCCAAGCCTTAGAATAACCATTTATTTCTCTTGCTCTTTCATTTGGACTTCTGTTGCCCTGATAATATTTTATTCCTTCAAAAAATTCCGTAGGTGAATATTTTGAAAGGTCATGAAATAAACCCTGAAAGGGTATACCTGCTTTAAAACAATGATAAATTACTTTATGTCTATGTCTTGTAATAGTAATAAGATGACTAAAAAACATCATAATTATTCCTCTTTTTCTTTTTCAAAAAATATTTCTGCCATTTTTCGTCTGTTGGCACAAAGATGCATAAGCATAACATAACGAGCTGTTTGTGGGTCTCTCCTTGCAATAGCCTCTACAACACCTCTATGAGTTTCAAGAGTAGATTTTTTAAGAAAATCATTTGCAATATTGTGAAATACTGCAACAGTAACATTCATAATAGGCACAATTTTTTCCATAACTCTGTTGTGAGATGCCTTTGCAATCATTGCGTGAAACTTTGTATCTTCCTCCATGTGGTTTTTACCTTCAATATACAAATTTTCAACTTTATCACACTGCTTTTTTATTTCCTCAATTTCTTCATCAGTAGCATTAAGGGCAGCCCATGCGGCACTTTCAGGCTCAAGTAAAATTCTTACATTCATTAAATCCCATGCAAGAGATGCCTTATCCATTTCAAAAGATAAACCTAAAGGGTCTTCTGTCATACCGGTATTATCTGCAACATAAGTACCTGAACCTCTTTTAACCACAAGTACATTTCTGCTTACAAGAAGCCTTATAGCCTCTCTTACTGTACTTCTGCCAACGCCAAATTGTTTTGCCAGTTCAAATTCATTTGGAATTTTATCTCCCGGCTTATATTTATTTCTCGCAATATGCCCTAACATAATATCTGCCGTTTTTTCAGGTAAAGTTCTATTTCCCTCTGTTGCCATAACAATCCCCCCATTTACTAATACTAAATCTTCCTAATTACACAACAACCAAAACCATTTAACCTAACATCTATGCACCCATTTTCAACAGTATAAACACTTGTACCATTTTTCCAATTATTATAATCAGATTCTACTTCAACTGTCATTTTGCTTCCGTCTTCAACTTCCAATCTCCATACAGGCACATGTATAATTCTTCCCTCATCATTGTTATTTAAAATAACAACATACTTATCTTTTCTATTCCATCTTCCATAACAAATAACACCATAATCCATAAAAAGATAATCAAGAGAGCCTGTAGAAAAAGCATCTGAAGATTTATGAATACCAATAAGTCTTTTATAAAAATCAAAAAGGTTCATATCCTCATTTCCCCAAGGGAAAGGTCTTCTGTTATCAGGGTCAGACCAACCTGTAAGTCCTACTTCATCACCATAATAAATAGTAGGTGCTCCAATCCATGTCATTTGGAAAACTATGGCTTCTCTCATAATGGCTTTGTTGCAGTCAGTGTCGGCTGCTTCATAACCCATATTATATAATCTTCCTGTTTTTTTATTAGTTCTTGTGAGAAATCTTGAATGGTCATGATTTGAAAGTTCGTTCATTGCAACAGTAAGACTTTCAAAATTAAATCTTGCCATAAAATATCTCATTGAAGCCTCAAAATCATAAGCATTATTATATTTTCCGGAATTATACTGCTCACTGTGTTTTTCCATACCTGTTAAAAACCAAGTAATAGGCTCCATAAAGGCATCATAATTCATTACAGTATCCCACTGGTCACCCATAAGCCAATCCTTAGGGTCGCCATAGTGTTCAGCAAGAATAATAGCATTAGGATTAGCCTCTTTAACAGCCTTTCTGAAATCTCTCCAAAATTGCATATTAAATTCCTTGCTGGAACCTAAATCCGCTGCCACATCAAGACGCCAGCCGTCAGCATTATAAGGTGGAGAAACCCATTTTTTACCTATACCAATAATATAATCATAAAGCTCTTTTGAATTTTCATAATTAAGTTTTGGATGATTTGAATGTGCCCACCAACCGTCATAGCTTTCATTATAAGGCCAATGTCCACCATGCCACTTAAAAAAGTCGTGGTACTTACTATTTTCAGTTAAATAAGCTCCCAAAGGATAACCGTTACGGTTATAAAAACCTTCTCTGTCAAGCCATTTGTTAAATGCACCACAGTGATTAAACACACCGTCAAGAATAATCTTAATACCTCTTGAATGAGCAATTTCAACAAGCTTTGCAAATAACTCATTGCTGGCTTTAAGATTCTCTTTATCTGTAGTTCTAATCATATACATAGTGGCTTCAGTATTATCCTTACAATCATTTTTAAGGACAGAGCCACCATCATTTATAATAACACCATAATGAGGGTCAATGCAGTCATAATCTTGAATATCGTATTTATGATTACTTGGAGAAACAAAAATAGGATTAAAATAAATAACATCAACACCAAGACTTTCCAAATAATCCATTTTATCAATTACACCCTGTAAATCTCCT
>JBJFFW010000210.1:0-3273 GCA_051892075.1 Lachnospirales bacterium | reverse complement strand
GGAAGAATGTGTGAGGCATAACCTCTCTTAATCTTTTAGCCTGTTCAGGGTGAGTTGCTCCAACTACAGCACCAACAGAGCTGTAGCCATATTTTCCTCTTGTGCTTTCGCCCCATTTTTCAATTAAGGCTGCAACCTTTTCATAAATAGGTGTACCGTCTACAAGTAAATCCTGAATTTCACCACTATTAGGGTTTGAAGTTTTAGCAAGTACAAAAAGTCCCTTTTCATAAGCTTCACAGTCTTTTACAAAAGGAGTAATTGAATCTGAGCCTAAGTATGGATTAAGAGTAATAAAATCCTGACTAAAACTACTGTATTCTTCACCATTTATATTAACCTTGCCAATAGGACCGTCAGAATAAGCCTCAGCAGTAGAGGCAATATCACTTCTTTTAATATCGCCAATTACAATAAGTCCCTTTTCTTTAGCATAGGCACAAGTTTTTTCATAAGCCTTTATTCCTTCAATTCCATATCTTTCATACATTGCAATCTGTGGCTTAACAGCAGGTACAATATCATAAACTGCGTCAATAATTTTCTTATTAAATTTAAACATACTCTTAGCTACAGCCTTTGGAGTATTGCCATATTTAGCAAAATATTTATCAGTAATAAAACTTGGAATATAATTAAGTCTTGGGTCAAGACCTACTACTGATGGGTTGCCTGTTTCGTTAATTTTGTCAATAAGTTTGTCAATAATCATTTTTCTATCCTCCCCGCAAATTATTTTCTATCTTGTAAGATTGCCGTTATCTACAACTACATCACCGGCTACTATTGTATAAAGAACCTTGCCACTTACTTTTCTGCCTCCAAAAGGAGTGTTTTTAGCCTTAGAAACCATAGTTTTAACATCAATTTCATATTCAGTATCAGGATTTGCTATTGCAATATCTGCAACTGTGCCAACAGTTAAACAGCCTTTATTAATTCCTAAGATTTTAGCAGGATTGTAGCTCATTTTTTCAACAAGCTCCATAGGAGTTAACACACCTTTTTTAACAAGCTCTGTATTTGAAAGAGCAAAAGATGTTTCAAGACCTATAATGCCATTTGCTGCCTTTTCAAATTCACAATTTTTATCATCTACATGATGAGGTGCGTGGTCAGTTGCTATACAATCTATTGTGCCGTCTTTTAAAGCTTCAATTATAGCCTCTTTATCAGCCTTGCTTCTTAAAGGCGGATTCATTTTATAATTAGCATCATAATCTGTAATATCTTCATCACAAAGGGTGAAATGATGAGGTGTTGCCTCTGCTGTAACAGCTACACCCTCTTTTTTGGCAGCTCTTATAATTTCTGCACTGCCCTTTGTACTCATGTGGCATAAATGAAGTTTAGCTCCTGTTGCCTTTGCAAGTATAATTTCTCTTGAAACCATAATATCCTCAGAATCGTTGCCAATTCCCTTTAAACCTAAAAGAGCAGCTCTGTCGCCTGCATTCATTGAGCCTTTTGCAAGTCTTATTTCTTCACAGTGGTCAAAAACAGGAAGATTAAACATCTTAGAATATCTCATAGCATTTTTCATAAGGGCAGGGTTATCCACACTTCTGCCGTCCTCTGAAATAGCACAGGCACCAGCCTTAGCCATTCTTCCAATATCAGCAAGTTCTTCACCCTTTTGACCCTTTGTAATTGCACCAATAGGAAGTACATTTATAACTCCCTCTTTTTCAGCTTTCATTTTAACATAAGAAATTAAAATTTCATTATCTGTAACAGGGTTTGTATTAGGCATAGGACAAATAGTGGTAAAGCCACCCATAGCACCTGCTCTTGTACCTGTTGCAATAGTTTCTTTATTTTCATATCCAGGCTCTCTTAAATGAACATGAAGGTCAATAAGTCCCGGCATAACCCACATTCCATTAGCATCAATTACTCTGTCAGCATCATCTTCAATATTTTTATCTACTGATTTAATAATACCCTCAGATACATACACATCCATTACATCATCAATATTATTGCAAGGGTCAATAACTCTGCCACCTTTAATAAGTAAACTAGCCATAACTTACCTCCTTAAATATCCTTATTAGATTCTGTTAAAAGTTTAAGAACTGCCATTCTTACAGCAACACCGTTTTTAACCTGAACATTAATTACAGAGTGGTCACCGTCTATAACATCTGTACTAAGCTCAATACCTCTGTTTACAGGGCCGGGGTGCATAACAAGAACATCTTTTTTAGCATATTTTAAAACATCATTATTTACGCCAAAAAGACTTGAATATTCTCTTAAACTTGGGAAAGGCATATTTTTCTGTCTTTCAAACTGTATTCTAAGTCCCATAACTACATCAGCATCAGCTACAGCACCTTTAATATCACTTGTTACATTTACTCCAAGAGTTCTCATTGAATTAGACACAAGAGTTGACGGACCTGCAAGGGTAACCTTTGCACCAAGCTTAGTTAAGCCAAAGGCATTACTTCTTGCTACTCTTGAATGAGAAATATCGCCTAAAATAGTAACCTTTAAATCCTTAAAACCACCTTTTCTTTCAAGAATTGTAAAAAGGTCAAGAAGTGCCTGAGTAGGATGTTCATTTGAGCCGTCACCTGCATTTACAACACTTGCTTTAACATTTTTAGCAAGAATATGTGCCGCACCTGTAAGTTGGTGACGAATAATCATAACACTTGTACCCATTTGGTCAAGGGTAACACCTGTATCAATAAGGCTCTCACCCTTTGAAACACTGCTTGTGGCAACTCCTAAATCCTTAACAATAGCTCCCTGATAATCTCCGGCAAGCATAAAGGACATTTTAGTTCTAGTGGAATTTTCATAAAAAAGTGTAACGATACTTGTCTTTGATAGAGCTGTATCTCTAAGGGACGGATTATCAATTTTAGCTTTCATATCCTGTGCAGTAGTCAGGATAGTCATAATTTCATCTGCTGTTAAATCTCTAAGACCTAACAAATCTTTTCTATTGTACATAGTCTGCCTCCCTCATAAGTAAAAATAAAAGCAATAAAAAGAGTCTTTATTAAAAACACTCTTTCCATTGCTTCAAGAAATAAAATAAAACACCTATAATATAAAAAATACAGGATTTGAAATAACTAACACTTATATATGACTTTATAAAATCGTATAATTTAAACATAGTATTCCCTCCTGTTATTTATTTATGTATCTTATAAATTTTATCAAATTATGGCTTGTTTGTCAATACAATAAGCCATAATCTCAGGACATACGCATGAATATTTTTACTTCACCAATTTTTATACTGACATTTTT
>JBJFFW010000209.1:8031-14967 GCA_051892075.1 Lachnospirales bacterium | reverse complement strand
AAGGGAGTTGCCATAGCAACAAATACTACAGCGGCATCTGTAAGTGTAATTCATGCTCAAGTAAAGGAGCCTGAAAAGGTTGCTAAGGCTTTATCTGAAAAACTGGACCTTGATTATAATGAAACTCTTGAAAAAATAAATAAAAGAGTTGCTTTAATGAGAATAAAAACTAAGGTTGATAAAAAAACAGCGGAAGAAATATCAGCTCTAAAGCTTGATGGAGTAATGGTTGATGAGGATATTTTAAGAATATATCCATATAATAATCTTGCCTCCCATATTATAGGCTTTGTGGGTAAGGATAATCAAGGAATTATTGGTTTAGAGGCAAAGTATGATAATTATTTAAAGGGTGAAAAGGGAAAAATAAAAACCCAGACTGACGGTAGGGGAATTGAGCTTAAAAACAGCGAACAGGATAGAATAGCTCCAAAGCCTGGTTATAATCTTGTTACAAGTATTGATATAAATTTGCAGCAGTTTGCAGAACAAACTATAGAAAAGGTTGTAAAGGCAAAAAATGCCAAAAGAGGAGCAGCTATTATTATGAATCCTCAAAATGGTGAAATTTATGCTATGGTTTGTAAGCCTGATTTTAACTTAAATGAGCCTTATAAAATAAATGATGCTGCACTTCAAGCTAATTGGGACAGTTTAAGCCAAAGTGATAAAAACAAGGCTTTAAATCAAATGTGGAGAAATTTTAATATAAATGACACCTATGAACCAGGCTCTACATTTAAGGTTATTACATCATCAGCAGGACTTGAAGAAGGTGTAGTAAGTGAAAATGATAGTTTCAACTGTGGTGGAGGAAGAACAGTTGGAGGAAGATATATAAAATGTTGGAGGTCACCAAGAAGTCATGGACAGGAGAGCTTTGTGCAAGGAGTTCAAAACAGTTGCAACCCTGTTTTTATGGATGTGGCAGCAAGACTTGGAAGTGATGTATTTTACGACTATATGGTTAAGTTTGGTTTTACTGAAAAAACAGGAATTGATGTAGCAGGTGAAGCAGTAGGTATATTTCATAAAAAAGATAAAATTGGACCTGTAGAACTTGCTACAATGAGCTTTGGTCAAAGTTTTCAGATTACACCTTTGCAGCTTATAAGAGCAATATCCTCTGCCGTAAATGGAGGAAGACTTGTAACTCCTCATTTTGCCTTGAAATTAACTGATGAAAATGGAGAAGATGTTACAACTTTTGAATATGAAGACAAAGGTAATCCAATTTCTAAAGAAACTTCTGAAAGAATGAAAAAAATACTTGAAAGTGTTGTAGCCGAGGGTACAGGAGGTAAAGCGTATATTCCCGGCTACAGAATAGGTGGCAAAACTGCAACAAGTGAAAAATTACCGAGAAAAAGCGGAAAATATATTGCAAGTTTTTGTGCCTTTGCTCCTGCTGAAAATCCACAGATTATAGCAATAGTTTTAGTTGATGAGCCAAAGGGTGTATATTATGGAGGACAGGTGGCAGGTCCTGTTATGAAAGAAATATTGTCAAATGCCCTGCCTTATATTGGAATTGAGCCTGTTTATAATGAAAAAGAGCTTGAAATGGAGGGTGTTGCACCTTTTACAGTAGGCAATTATATAGGGCAAAATGTAAATAAGGTTAAATTAGAGCTTGCAAAATCAAATATTAGCTTGCAGATAAAGGGTACAGGTGATATAATAAAATCACAGTTCCCTGAGGAAAATCAGGTTATTAATCAAAATAGCAAAATTATAGTATATACACAATAAATTAATACAATATGAAAGGCAGGTCGGTTTTGTGAAGCTTAATGAAATACTTAAAAATGTAGAAGGTAAGCTTTTACAGGGTAGTTTGGATATAGATATTAATAACTTAACTATAGATTCAAGAAAAGCTAAAGGCACAGACTCAATGTTTATAGCTATGGTAGGTTTAAGTGTTGACGGTCATAGGTTTATTAAAAGTGCTTATGAGCTTGGTTGCAGAGCTTGTTTGGTTGAAAGAGATGTTAGTGATTTACCTAATGATATGACAGTTTTTAGAGTTGAATCTTCAAGAACAGCTCTTGCCATAATGGCAGCTAATTTTTATGGTGACCCATCAAAAGAAATGACTATGATAGGTGTTACAGGTACTAATGGTAAAACAAGTACAACTTATTTTATGGAGTCAGTTTTAAATTATGTTAAGAGAAAAACTGCTGTTATAGGTACTGTGGAAATTAGAATTGATGGTAAAAAGAGAGATATTGACTTTGTAACAAGTACAACTCCCGATACTTTAGAGCTTAATCAAATGCTTAGAATTATGGCAGATGAAAAGGTTAATGATGTAGTAATGGAGGTATCCTCCCATGGACTTGAACTTCAAAAGGTAGATGGAATAGAGTTTGAAGTTGGTATTTTTACAAATCTTACTCAGGACCACCTTGATTTTCACAAAACTATGGAAAATTACTGCAAGGCTAAGGCTAAGCTTTTTAAAATGTGTAAATATGGTGTTATTAATGCTGATGATAAGTGGGCAGATAAAATTATATCTGAGGCAGAGTGTGATATTATAACTTATGGTATTGACAGTGATTGTGATTTAAAGGCTAAAAATATTGATTATAAAATGGATAGAGTTCATTTTACTGTTAATATTGGTGGAAAAGATGTTGATTTTGAGCTTAAAGTTCCAGGAAGATTTAGTGTGTATAATGCTTTAGGTGTTATAGGTGCAGCTTTAAAAATGGGAATTTTAGTTGAGGATATAAAAGAGGGAATAAAAAATATTAAAGGTGTTCCGGGAAGAATACAGAATATTCCAAATAATAAAGGCTTTAATGTAATTGTAGATTATGCCCATACTCCTGACGGACTTGAAAATATTTTAAATTCTGTTAGAGAATTTACTAAAAACAGAATTATTACAGTATTTGGCTGTGGTGGTGATAGAGATAGAACAAAAAGACCTATTATGGGTGAAATTGTGGCTAAGTTATCTGATGTTGTAATTGTAACATCTGATAATCCCCGTTCAGAAGAACCTGCTGAAATTTTAAAGGAAATTGAAGTAGGTGTAAAAGATATTACTAATGATTATGAAATGATAGTTGACAGAAAAGAGGCTATTTTTAAGGCTGTAAGTGTTGCTAAAGAGGGCGACAGTATTGTAATAGCAGGAAAGGGTCACGAAAATTATCAGATTTTAAAAGATAAGACTATTCATTTTGATGATACAGAAGTGGCTAAAGAGGCTTTGGAGGAACTATAATGAGATTTACTTCAGAAGAAATAGCTGCCGTTTGTAACGGCAGCTTAGTTGGTAATAATTTTGAGTTTGACAATATTTCTACAGATACAAGAACTATTAAAGAGGGTGATTTTTTTATAGCTCTTGTAGGAGAAAATTCTGATGGTCATAACTATATTGAAACTGCAGTTAAAAATGGTGCTGCTGCTCTTTTAGTTGAAAAAGACGGAGATTATTTGGTGCCTTATATTA
Source organism: Lachnospirales bacterium (assembly GCA_051892075.1). Classification (GTDB taxonomy): domain Bacteria; phylum Bacillota; class Clostridia; order Lachnospirales; family CAG-274; genus HGM11788. The sequence goes on along the minus strand of JBJFFW010000209.1, from coordinate 11,492 downwards.
AGGTTAGTGATACTACAAAAGCTTATGGAAAAATTGCAAAGGCTTATAAAGAAAGATTTAGTATTCCTTTTGTAGCAATTACAGGAAGTGTAGGTAAAACAACTACTAAAGATATGATTGCAGGAGTTTTATCTAAAAAATATAATGTTTTAAAAACACAGGGCAATTTTAATAATCATATTGGTGTGCCTATTACTCTTTTAAGACTTGATGAAAGTATTGAATGTGCTGTTATTGAAATGGGTATGAATCATTTTGATGAAATAAGTTACCTTACAAATCTTGTAAATCCTGATATTGCCGTAATTACAAATGTGGGAGTTTCTCATATTGAAAATTTAGGAAGCAGAGAGGGCATATTAAAGGCTAAGTGCGAAATTTTTGAAGGTATGAAAAAAGACGGACTTAAAGTTTTAAATTATGATAATGATATGCTAAGAACTGTAAAGGATAAATATGACAATATTTGTTATTATTCTATTGATGATAATACTGAAATTTATGCCGATAACATTAAAGAAAAAGGAATTGAGGGCATAAGCTGTACTATACATACACCAAAATTTAGTTTTGACTGTGATATTAAAATTCCAGGCAGACACATGGTTGAAAATGCTATGGCGGCAACTGCCGTAGGAGTAAAACTTGGACTTACAAAAGAGGAAATAGCAAGTGGTATTTCTGATTTTGAGCCAACAGGCGGCAGAATGGAAATTATAAGGTGTAATGATTACACTATTATTAATGATGTTTATAATGCTAATCCTGTTTCAACTAAGGCTGGCATTGATGTTTTAGCCTATGAATCAAATAAGACCTGCTGTATACTTGGAGATATGTTTGAGCTTGGTACTTTTGCTGATAAGCTTCATTATGAGGTAGGTCAGTATGCTGTTAAAAAAGGAATTGATATTTTAGTTTGCATTGGCTCTATTAGTAAAAGTATGTATGAAGGGGCTACAAGTGTAAACGGAAATACGGATATTTATTATTATGCTACTCAAGATGAATTTTTAGATGATATTGAAAATATTATTGAGGAAGATATGACAATTCTTGTAAAGGCATCAAGAGGTATGCACTTTGAAAAAACTGTAGAAAAATTAAGAGGTGAAAACTAATGAATAGTGAAATTTTAAAGGTAATTTATGCAATTATAATTGGTTTTATAGTTAATGTAATTTTATGTCCAATAATTATTCCTATGCTCCATAAATTAAAATTTGGACAGCCTATTAGAGAGGACGGACCACAAAGCCATTTGAAAAAACAGGGTACACCTACTATGGGTGGTGTTATGATTTTAATAAGCTTTGTTGTGGCATCAGCATTTTTTTTGGCAGGAAATTATAATGCCTGTGTAGTTGTGCTTATTACTGTAGGATATGGTATTGTAGGTTTTATTGATGATTATTTAAAAATTGTTAAAAAGCAAAATGAAGGCTTAAAGCCAATGCAGAAAATTATTTTTCAGCTTGTAGTAACAGTTGCTTTTTATATTTATATTACAAGATTTACTGATATTGGTACTGAAATTTTAATACCTTTTACAAATGGTGTTACAATTAATTTAGGCTGGCTTTACGGACCATTTATGTTTTTTGTAATGGTTGGTACTGTAAATAGTGTTAATTTAACAGATGGTCTTGACGGACTTGCAAGTGGTGTAACTGTGTTAGTTGCTACATTTTTTGTATATGTAGCCTATGCAAGCAAAATGTTTGAACTTATGCCTGTATGTGGTGCTGTAATAGGCTCTCTTATGGGATTTTTGATTTTTAATTCTCACCCTGCAAAAGTTTTTATGGGTGATACAGGCTCTCTTGCTTTAGGTGGTTTTGTGGCAAGTATTGCTATGATAACAAGAATGCCTATAATTTTACTTATTGTTGGTCTTATTTATGTTTGCGAATCTCTTTCTGTTATTATTCAGGTTACATATTTTAAGCTTACTCATGGAAAGAGAATTTTCAGAATGGCACCTATTCATCACCATTTTGAAGAAGGTGGTATGGCTGGTATAAAGGTAGTACAGTTGTTTTGGATTGTAACTGCAATTATGTGTTTAATAGGCTTTATTGCTTGTAAAAACTTATTCTAAGAGAGAAGGTTAGTTAAATGGAGTTAAATAATTTAAAGGTACTTGTAAGTGGTATTGCAAAAAGTGGTATTTCTGCGGCAAAACTATGTAAAAAACTTGGGGCAGATGTTACTATTCAGGATTCAAAAACAGAAGAAAATATTGATGAAAATATAATTTCTGATTTAAAATCTTGCGGTATAAAACTTTATACAGGCAAAAATCCTGATGATATTGTAGCAGATATGGATTTACTTGTAATGAGTCCTGGAGTACCTACAGATTTGCCTTTTGTAAATAAGGCAAGGGAAAATAATGTTAAGGTAATTGGAGAAATTGAGCTTGCTTATAATTTCTGTAAATCTCCTGTTATTGGTATTACAGGTACTAATGGCAAAACTACAACTACAACTTTAGTTGGAGAAATTATGAAGGCTTATTTTAAAAATAGCTTTGTAGTTGGTAATATTGGCAATCCTTTTGCTGATGTTTGCCTTGATACTACAAATGATGGTGTAGTAACAGCAGAACTTTCAAGTTTTCAGTTAGAAACAATTATTAATTTTAAGCCTAAGGTTAGTGCTGTACTTAATATTACACCTGACCATTTAAACAGACACCACACTCTTGAAAACTATATTTTGGCTAAAGAAAGAGTTTTTGAAAATCAAGATGAAAATGATTTTTGTGTGTTAAATTATAATGATGAAGCCACTTATAAAATGGCAGAAAAAACTAGGGCTAGAGTTATTTTCTTTAGCCTTGATAAAAAAATTGATGACGGTATATATTCTGATAGTGAGAGCATATATATTAATACTATGGGTTATAATCAGAAGGTATGCGATATTTCTGATTTAAAAATTTTAGGCGGTCATAATGTTGAAAATGCTATGGCGGCTGTAGCTATGAGTGTGGCAATAGGTGTTGATATGGACACTATTATTAAGGTGTTAAAGGCTTTTACGGCTGTTGAGCATAGAATTGAATATGTTACAACTATTAATGATGTAGAATTTTATAACGATTCAAAAGGTACTAATCCTGATGCTTCAATTAAGGCTGTTCTTGCTATGAGAAGACCAATTTGTATTATTGCAGGTGGCTATGACAAGGGTTCAGATTTTGATGAATGGATTAGCTATTTTAAGGGCAGAGTTAAATTTGTGGCTGTTATTGGTGCTGTTAAGGATAAAATTTGTAATTCTTTAGATAAGGTTGGTTTTGATAATTACAAGGTTGCAGACTCTTTTACAGAGGCTATAGATTTGTGTTTTAAAAATGCTTCTGAGGGTGATTGTGTTCTCCTTTCACCGGCTTGTGCAAGTTGGGATATGTTTAAATCCTATGAACAGAGAGGCGAAATTTTTAAAGACTATGT